>URNB01000005.1 GCA_900549055.1 uncultured Oscillospiraceae bacterium | reverse complement strand
GGTTGCCGGAAACTTTGACGAAGAGGCATTTTGTGATTTTCTGGAGGATAAATTCAGCTCCATGGCAGCTTCCAAGGAATGTCCGGAACTGGGACCGAACGAGCACGAGAGAAGTTTCAAAGTAATGGTAAAAGACATTCAGCAGTCTCACATCTGCCTTGCCGCGAAGGGTCTTCCGCTTAGCGACAAGCGAATCTACGCTTTTCAGGTACTGAACAATATCATGGGCGGAAGCATGAGTTCAAGGCTCTTCCAAAACATACGAGAAGAAAAAGGTCTTGCATACAGCGTTTACTCCGTTTCCAGTTCTTTCTCCTCAGATGGATATTACCTGATTTATGCGGGTGTGGGTCACGATAAAATCAGACATGCGCTTGCCGGAATCGAAGAAGAATTGATGATTCTGAAAAGAGACGGTGTTACACAGGACGAACTTTCCATGTCGAAAGAACAGCTCAAGAGCAGTTTTATTTTCGGTCAGGAAAATGTTGCAAGCAGAATGTTTGCAAACGGCAAAAATGTCACTCTCCTCGACAGAGTCTATACTCCGGAGGAGATTATATCGGAAATTGACAGCGTCAGCCTTGAGGATATCGACGAAGTTAAGATGCTTATATGCGACCCGCATCGTTACACGGGAGTTGCGGTTACAGATAAGAGATTTGATTGGAGCAGAGCATGGAAATAAGGATTGTAAGCAAAGGCGGCGCCCTTCCTGCGTATGCAACCGAAGGATCTTCGGGTGCGGATTTGAGGGCCTATATCGAAGAGCCGATTACCTTGATGCCGGGCGAAAGGCGACTTGTGCCAACGGGGCTTTTCGTTGAAATTCCGCAAGGCGTTGAGGCACAGATCAGAGCACGCTCCGGTCTTGCCATAAAGCACGGAATCGGTCTGGTAAACGGAGTCGGCACGGTGGACAGCGACTACAGGGGCGAATGGAACATTCCTCTGATTAACTGGGGGCAGGAACCATACACGATACATAGCGGTGACAGAATCGCGCAGGTGATTTTTTCACGATACGAAAAAGCGGATTTCGTTTCGGTTTCCCAAATAAGCGAAACGGAGCGGGGAGCAGGCGGATTCGGACATACGGGTATTAAATAGAAGGGTTTGTTTAAGGCGAGGTAGAAAATGAACTCAACTCTCAAAAAAACGCTTATCATTTCCGCGGCGGCATTGGCGGCTGCCGCTGTTGCCGTGGCGGCGGTCCTGTTTATTTTAAAGGCGGGATCGCACGCGGCTGACGCACGGCTTGACAATCCTCCGTCGTCATCCTCCTCCGCGGTACAGGCGGTGAGCTCAGAGCCACCTGCCCCGGTCGATAACGGTATACGCCTGGTTATATCATCCCCCGAAAAATCCGTTATAAGCGTGACCGCGCCGGAATTTACTTTCTCCGGCACATCCGACAGGGAAGAGCCGCTGACCGTAAACGGAACGGCGATTGAGCGCACAGAGGACGGATCGTTTACATACAGCGCCAACCTCAATGTCGGCAAAAATGTTTTTACGTTTGAGCATAAGGGCGAGACCAAAACCTACACGGTCAATTACAGATATGTTATAATTGAAAGCTATTCGCCTTCAAAGGTGCAGACCTATCCGAGCGGAGCTACCCTTGTAGTAAATGTTAAGGCGCGCCGCGGCAGCAGTGTGACCGCCGCATTCAACGGTAAAACAATCACGCTTACCGCCGCCGACAACAGCAACGATGAAAAATCCGATTTTATTTCCTTCAACGGCGTTTTCGAGCTGCCGAAGGATAACGCGCAGGATATAAATCTCGGAAAAATTGTGTTTAAGGCAACGCACGCCGGCAAAAGCGAAAGCTTTTCATCGGGCGCCATAACCTGCAAAAAAAGCGATGTTATAGTGGATTACGACCCGAAGGCGACTCCGACCGGCGGAAGATATATGAATGTCGGCTCGGGCTATATTGCCGAAATAGTGGGCGAAACCGCTGAGACCTTTGACGGCAATGTTTCCGCCGCGTCCCTTAAAAACGGCTCGGTTGACTGGTCAAGACCCACCAACAATTATCTGCCGTGCGGAACGGTGGATTATTCATCACCCAATCCGGTTATTTACGAAAGCGGCTCGGTCAAAAACGAATATGTAACCCTGCGGGCGGGCTACCGTGTTTACAAGCAGACCCGCGATAAGCCGAATACAGGCTACAAGACGATAACAAAGCAGTATATAGGCACACTGCCGGATCATAACGAAATCAAGGCGGCGGTAATTGAAAACGGCGATACGCACACCGTGCTGACGGTGAATACGGATTGGAAGGCACCCTTCTATTTCGATCTTCTGCCGCAGGCGTATGCTAATCCGTCAACACAGAATTACAATGTGTCAAGCGTTACATTCAGATATATAGATATTACCTTCTGCTATGCGACGGTGTTTGAGGGTGAAATTGCAATACCCGAGGACAATCCGCTGTTTGAAAGAGCGGAGGTTATCAAAAATATGAATGCCGGCGGCACGGCAGTGCGCGATTATACCCTGCGGCTTTTCCTTAAAAAGCAGGGGGCATTTTACGGCTGGGACTGTGCCTATAATAAGGACGGACAGCTGGTATTTACTTTCCTGAATCCGAGGAAGATTACCGCTGCCGATAACGAATACGGCTTTAATCTGAACGGCGCGAAGATACTTATAGATGTAGGTCACGGCGGAAGGGACGGCGGAGCTGCGGGGCTCGGAAGCTTTGCAAACAGCTATTGCGAAAAGGTTGCAAATCTTAAGCTTGCCGAAAAAATAAAGGCAGAGCTTGAAAAAACCGGAGCCAAGGTGATAATGACCAGAACCGGAGATACCACAAGCTCAACCTTCGATAAAATCTCGATTCTAAAGCGCGAAAAACCGGATTACTGCATTGCGGTGCACCATAATTCCTCTGTGAACGGGGGAGCGAAGGGCTTCGGTGCGTATTATTCAAACGCGTTTTCCAAAAAGCCGTCGGAGTTTGTTTTGGCGCAGACCAAAGCCACGCCGCTTTATTCGGATTTTATATTCAACTGGCACTATTACTTTATGTGCCGCATAACCACATGCCCCGTAGTGCTTACGGAAAACGGATTTATGTCCAATTCCTCGGACTTTTCTATAATTAGAAACGACGCCAAAAATACCGAAAAGGCAAAGGCGATAACCCGCGGAATAGTGGATCATTTCCGCTCGATACAATAACAGATACCGGATTCCGAAGGTTTAATATCAACAGCCCCTATGCCATGACTTTGCCGTGACATAGGGGCTGTTGCAGACTTGATTCAATTCAAAATTTTAATATCCGTACCGTAATTGAGATTTTGTATTTCCGATATCTAAATTGCCGACTCGTCCTCCCGCATATCGTCAAGCGCATACTTACAGCACTGCAAAACCAATAAATTAAAAGAAATGCCGTTTTCCGCCGCCGTTTTGTTGAGCTTTTCAAAAAGCGGCTCGGTAAAACGCACGGTGCGCGGAATATTTGCACTTTTAAGCTCATTATCTATCTTAAACACATTATCACCCTTAACCAATATTATACCCATTTATGGTTTCAGTTATATAACCTTAAGTGATTGCATTTATGGTTATATTGATATATAATAATCAACGGTGATAAAAATGATGTGCGAAAACGAATTTTATTTGTTTCGGTATGCCTATAAGCTTATGTTTTCTGCACCGAAGCTAATCCTGTTCGTCTGCCTTAAGGGTATTGTATTCGTTCGCTATGCCGAACCAGGTGTTAAAGCCCACAAGTCCGCTTTGCGGCAGACCGAAAAGGCGCTGAAAGGTATAGACCGCGTCGCGCGTCTGCGTGCCGTAATAACCGGTTACGGGAATTTCTGGGATTTCCGGATACACCCTGCCTATATAGGAAAGATAGGTCTGAATATCGTTGACGCTTTCCCCCTGTGAGCCTACGCTTAAAATATATCCGGGATATATCTTGGCAAGCCCGTTTTCATAGCCTGCGGGCAGCGACTGTACGCTTGCGCGGTATTCGCGGTTCAGAATGTTCCAAAGCGCCGCGTTTGCCCTTCCGGTCACGGGCAGACCGTAGAAGCGCTGAAAATTTTCAACCGCCTGAACCGTTGCGGGGTCGAACACGCCGGTTACCGTTATCGGGTCGAGCTCGGGATTCAGGTATGCTATGACATCCATATAATATTGCAGCGCCCTGACGGGGATTCCCTCCATTCCCGCGGAAAGCTCGGGCGCGTAGGGAAGAGACGCCTCTCCGACGGTTATGCCCTCGCTTGTAAGCTCGGAAAGCTGCTTTACACCGTTATAATATCTTTTTATTCTGTACCAGGTGGCTTTATCCACCTCGCCCGATACCGGCAGGGAGAATATGCGCTGAAACTCCCGCACGGCATCCTCGGTATCCACCCCGAAAAAACCGTTTTCAAGGCGGATTTTCGGTATTGCCGGGTAATTCTGAGCTATGCGGTTAAGCTCGGTCTGTATCACCTTTACGCTGTTTGAATCGTCTCCGGGGCGGAGCGGCTCGCCGGGATACGATTCGCCGACCGAATCAACAGGCGTATCGGTAAGAATCCGAATATCGTCGCCGTAAAAGCTTTTCAGTATTTCAAGGGGTGACAGTCCCTGCTCCGCAAGCGGAACGGTTCCCCACTGCGACAGCCCCGCGCATGTAGAGGTGGTGCCGTTGCAGAACTGTGTGAAAAGCGGCTGAATGCTGCCTTCTCTCACCACATATTCATCGAATATTTCGTCCACAATATCGTTTATGTTTTCAAAGATATCCCTATCCGGAACAAACGCCTGATCGTATCTTGTGGAATTGGTTATGTCAAAGTCATACCCGCGCGAGCGGTACCATTCCGTGTAAATTCGATTCAGCACAAAGCTTATAATGGCGTAAATATTGGCGCGGAGCGCGTTTTCGGGCCAGGTAGGGTAAATTTCGCTTGAGGCGACATTTTTAATGTAATCAACAAACGGCACCACCACGTTTTGTGCAGCAGAATCGGGCGCGCCCAAATGCACCGTCACGGTTTCGGGTATTACCGGGGCTGTTATGTTCGGCATAATATTCCCTCCTTAAAGCTCAAACGATGAAAATTCGTTAAAGATTATCGGGTCGGTTCTGCCGCCCGCAACTGCCTTCGGCAGCATATCGGATCTCTGCACCGAGGCTATTCCCGAAAATACGGGTATGTTCAGATGTATGTTGTCAAGAAAGCCGTCGGCCGAAATCAGCAGATTGTAAAGTGTATACGGCAGGGCGGGCGCGCCCGATGTCATTGAAAGCGATTTCGGAGGCGCATCCAGCAAAAAAACGCGCGTTTTGCCGCTTTCGTCGGTTACGGCGCTGTCCAGAACCGTCATGCTGTCGGGCGAGCCTGTGAAAACCGTCACCCTGGCGCCCCTGACCGGGTAAATATTCGCAACCGAAGTGACATTTGCGGAAAGTCTGCCCTTTTCCGGTGCGGCGGCGGTTGTCTCTTCCGCGGCTGACGAGCCGTATTTTTTCAGCATATCGTTTTTGTATTTTTCTATTAAGGATCTATCCATGCATTATCACCCCGTTGATATTTTATGCAGTGGTTGAAAAATAGGTTCTTATGGTATATAATTGCATTTAAGGAGTTGATTTGCGAATGATAACTTTAAAGAACAGCATGATGACGGTTGATATCGACACTAACGGCGCGGAGATAAGGCGCATAACCGTAAACGGAGAGGACAGACTTTGGAACGGAGACCCTACAGTATGGCATGGCACCGCACCTGTGCTTTTCCCGATGTGCGGAGGGCTGCGTGACGATAAATTTACACACTGCGGAAAGGAATATACCCTCCAAAAGCATGGGTTTGCAAGAAAAATGAATTTCGAGGTTGAAAGTGAAACAGAAACCTCAGCGGTGCTTTTGCTCAAAAGCAATGAGGAGACCTTAAAGCAGTTTCCGTGGGAATTTGAATTCAGGGTGAAATTTGCGCTTGACTGCGGCAGAATCGCCGTGACCTACGATGTGAAGAACCTGTCGGACGATACCATGTATATGTCCTTCGGAGCGCACGAGGCTTACGCCTGCCCGGAGGGAATCGAGCAGTACGATGTTATATTTGAGCGCGAGGAAACGCTGAATGCCTGGAATCTTAACGGCAATCTGCTTGACGGCAAATTGACGCCTGTGCTTAAGGAAAGCAGAATTCTGCCGCTTTATAACAGATATTTTGATGTTGACGCGTTGGTCTTCAAGGATATTAAGTCACGCTTTGTAACACTCAGAAACCGCGTTACGGGCAAGAGCGTAAGCCTTGATTTTACCGGCTTTGAGTATTTTCTTTTGTGGACAAAGCCGGGAGCGGGCTACGTTTGTTTAGAACCGTGGAACGGGATAACCCCGCTTGAGAATTCAAGCTATGAGTTAAGCGAGAAGGAAGGCATAACCTCGGTAGAGCCGGGCTGCAGCTATGCGCTGACTCATAAAATTTATTTTTAAAAAAATAAAGACAAATCTTAAGTTATGGTGTATAATAAATTTATTATGCAATAAGGAGCGGTTTTTTCAATGTGTGGCTTTACCGGCTTTACCAATTATATAAAGGATGACGGCACGGTGCTCGGGCGTATGATGGACAGAATCGTACACAGAGGGCCTGACGCGTCGGGTCAGTTTGTGGATACCGATATTGCGCTCGGCTTCAGACGGCTCAGTATTATCGACCTTGCAGAGGGCGGTCAGCCTATGTTTAATGAGGATAAGTCCCTGGTGCTTGTCTTCAACGGCGAGATATATAACTTCAAGGAGCTGCGCGCAGAGCTGCTCGAAAAGGGGCATGTATTTGCGAATAATTCCGACAGCGAGGTGCTGCTGCACGGCTTTGAGGAATGGGGCGAAAGCATGGTGCCGAGGCTTCGCGGAATGTTTGCGTTCGTTATTTTCGACCGCCGCGACCGCTCGCTTTTTGCCGCACGCGATATGTTCGGCATAAAGCCGTTTTACTATACCTTTATGGGCGAAAGCTTTATTTTCGGCTCAGAGATAAAGTCGTTTTTGGAGCACCCTGATTTTAAAAAGGAATTAAACGAGGAGGCTCTGGCGCACTACCTTTCGTTCCAGTATTCCCCTACCGAGGAAACATTCTTCAAGGGCGTTTACAAGCTGCCGCCCGCGCATTACTTTACCTTTAAAAACGGCGAAATGAAGAAAACGCGCTATTTCAAGCCCGATTTTAATGCACAGGACGGCGTGCTCGAATATTTTGCCGACCTTACAGATAAGGCTGTGCGCGAATCGGTTGCGGCGCATAAGATAGCCGATGTTGAGGTTGGCTCCTTCCTTTCAAGCGGTATTGATTCAAGCTATATTGCCGAGGCGGCATGTGTTGATAAAACCTTTACCGTCGGCTTTGAAAGCCCTGACGGAGACCGCTACAATGAAATACACTTCGCAAAGAAATTTGCCGATACAATAGGTGTTGAGAATATCTCCAAAATTATAACTCCGGAGGAATACTGGGGCACCTTTCCGAAAATTCAGTACCATATGGACGAGCCGCTTGCCGACCCTGCCGCAATAGCGCTTTACTTTGTAAGTCAGCTTGCAAGCAAATATGTGAAGGTGGTAATGTCGGGCGAGGGAGCGGACGAGCTTTTCGGCGGCTACCGTATTTATCAAGAGCCGATAACTCTTACCGCCTACGATAAGCTGCCCTTCGGTATTCGCCGCGTTATTTCAAAAATCTGCGAGCATTTGCCGCAGAAGCACGGCATAAACTACCTTGTGCGCCGCGGCAAAACGATTGAGGAGCGGTTTATAGGCAATGCCTCAATTTTCGGCGTCAAGGAGCGAAACGCGCTGCTTAAAAGTGAGGCCGCGAAAAAAGCCGCAGCTCCGCAGGCGCTTTGCGCTAAGTTTTATGACGAGGTTAAAGACAAGGACGATATTACCAAAATGCAGTACCTCGATATAAATATGTGGCTTATGGGGGATATTCTTCTTAAGGCCGACAAAACAAGTATGGCGAATTCGCTTGAGCTGCGTGTACCCTTCCTTGATAAAAAGGTTATGGAGCTGGCGGAGACCATACCGCTTAACTGCAGGGTAAGCACCAAGACCACAAAATTAGCGCTGAGAAAAGCCGCAGAGAAAACCCTGCCGAAATTAACTGCCGAAAAGGATAAGCTGGGCTTCCCCGTGCCGATAAGGGTATGGCTTAAGGAGGATAAATACTATAACACGGTAAAGGAGGAATTTACGGGAGAAATTGCCGATAAATTCTTTAATACCGAAAAGCTGGTCGCACTGCTTGATAACCACCGCGCGGGCAAGGCGGATAACAGCCGCAAGATATGGACGGTATACACATTTATAATTTGGTATAAGCAGTATTTTACGGAGGCTTAAATTTGAATTGCAGGGAGCGGAAATTTTCCGCTCCCTGTGAGTTTTTTGCCGCTTTTTGCGTGTAATAGGTGAAAAGCTTTTCAAAGGGGGACGGTCATACGGACAGCGGAGCCTTTAATTACCGACGTTTCCGCGACGGCGGGGATGAAAACGGATTGGTCGAAATAATAAAAGAATACAAGGACGGGCTGATTTTTTACCTAAACAGCATTGTCGGCAATATTCATACCGCCGAAGAGCTGGCGGAGGATACCTTCGTGCTGCTCGGCACCAAAAAGCCGCGCGATAAGGGTACGGGCTCGTTTAAGACCTGGCTTTATACCATAGGGCGTAACATTGCGATTGACAGTCTTCGCCGAAGGCGCAAATGCGAGCTGTCGGAAGCGGAATATGCGGACATTTCCGCAGATGAGGCAAGTCTTGAGGACTCCTACCTTCTCGAGGAACGCAAAATTACCGTTCACAGAGCTTTAAACAGCCTGAAACCGGAATACCGCCAGGTGCTGTGGCTTATGTATTTTGAGGATCTTTCCGCTAAAGAAACCGCTTGTATTATGAAAAAGAGCGCCCACGGCATAGAAACGCTCGTATACCGCGCCCGAAAATCACTCAAACTCACACTTGAAACGGAGGGCTTTATTTATGAAGAGCTGTAACGAAATGGCGGAAAGCGTATTTACGCGCATAAACGAATACGAAACGGCAAAAAGGCGAAAAAAGAAAATAATTTTAAGCACGGCGGTGCCTGCCTGTTTACTGTGTGCCGCGGTCATCGCAGGCGTTGCGATACACGGCGCGGGCGCAGGGAGGACGCCTGCGACTCCCAAAAGCAGCCTGCGAGAAAACAGCGGAAACGCAGTCTCCTCCTCGGAGGTCTCATCCGATTCGGAAGGCAAAAAATTTGCATATCTTGACGACGATATGCTCGGCGTGGTTTATATTAACGGAATCGAGTATGTGCAGAGCTTTGCTGATTTCGTAATCGACGAGGCTTTCACCGCCGACAAATTAATAGGCGACGCGCGCGATTATGACGGGACATACAGGGACAGCGATATGACGGCGCTGCTTTACAGCGTGAAGGAAAGTAAAAACGCGCTGATTTTAAAGCTGGGAAACGGCGGAACAATATTGCTTGGAAGAAGCGGCGAGCTTTGCGTTAACGGAAGGGACTACCGCTTTTACGGATATGGAGACGGCAGCAAAAAAAAAGAAAAACGCATCGGCAGTGCGAAGCGTTATATAATTGAGGTGCCGAGCAGGCAAAGCTTTGCAGAGCCGGACGATGAAATATGGACTGTGAGCGGAAACGCAGACGAGCTTTTGCTTATAAAACCGAATGGAACGCAGGTTATTTATTGCGTCGGACAAAAAATTAAATAATGTCTACTGAATAATTGCATTGGCAAATGCAATTATATAAAATCGAGTTAAAATCTCGATTTTATGGGTCAAAACCTTTGTTTTGACCGTCAGTATCCATTGATTGTCGCCTGATTTTAAAAAGAATCAAAATGTGATTCTTTTTAAAGTGCAAGGTTTTTTCGCAAAATTGCGCAAAAACCTTGCACCTGAACAATTCAAAAGTTTACACCTACATGCTCGGGTTAAGGTACTTTTGAATTGTTCAGCAGGCATTAAATAGAGCATTTTTAAAAACCGCCGTTTCGACTGTATTTCGGCGGTTTTTTTGTGTGATTTTTTTCGGTTCGATTTACATAATCCGCTGCTGTGGTTTTATTGCAGAGCCTCGGTTATCCAACTTATTAACAAAGTTATCCACCGAATACGGGTGTTAAAGCCCGAACAATCGCCTTAAACAATGTGGATTAGTGGATATCACGGTGTATAAGTCGAATTACAGCAAGGTTGTCTGAGTTTACATAATGCCAAGTTTGCAAAAAAATGTCAGCGAAAACGGTTTTCTCTCGGGGGTTCGTTTTTTACGGCTTTTATCAGCTCGCTGCGCGTGTTAAGCTCGGGATTTTTCAAAACCGAGCGGCGCAGCTTTTCAAGCGTTTCTCCGATTGCTCTGCCGCTTATTCCGCATTTTTTCAAATCCTTGCCGCCGATTTTAAGATCGGAAATTCTGTAGGGCTCGCCGTTTTTTATTATTTCCGTAAGCATATCCCGCGCGGCTGCGCAGTCTTTGCCGTAAGCCGACCTATAATCGAAATAATTTTCTGCGGAAGGGGGCGAGGTCAAATAAAGCATTTCTTTAATTTCGGGCTTTGTTTTCGGAAAGGGCATATTAAGAAGCGTGAGCATATCCTGCGCGGCTTTTTTGGTTTTGTTCGGCACTCTCAAAAAGTCCAGTGCGGCTGTAACCTCCGCCCCGCCCGAATAAAGAAAGGCAAAAAGCTTTGTATCGGCAGAGTCTAAAAGCGGTAATATGCCGTAATCGGGGGAGGTATTAACCCCTAAAAAGCCAAGCCCGCCTATATCGGTCAGCGGCTTTAATGCGGCGGGGTTTTTGCCGCAAAGGGTTTTTAAAAGCTCGGAATAAATTCGCTCCGTACTTACGCTTTTAAGCGTGGGTGCATACTCCAAAGCCGCTTTAAGGGTTTTTTCTTCTATGTCAAAGCCCAAAACAGAGGAGAAACGGAAAAGCCGCATAATTCTCAGCGCGTCCTCATAAAATCGGCGCCCCGGCTCGCCCACAGCGCGCAAAATTCGGTTTCGTATATCTTGCTTGCCGCCGAAAAAGTCCTTTAAGCCGTCCTTTTGATTATATGCCATTGCATTTACGGTAAAATCACGGCGGGCAAGGTCTTCGCGCAGGCTCTTTACAAAAATTACGCTGTCGGGGCGGCGGTGGTCGCGGTATTCGCCGTCTGTCCTGTAGGTAGTTACTTCGTTCGGCACACCGTTTATAATAACCGTAACCGTGCCGTGTTTTATGCCCGTGGGCACCGTCTTTTCAAAGAGGGACATAACCGTCTCGGGCTCTGCAGAGGTGGTAATATCGAAATCGTGCGGGGTATCGCCGTTCAGCATATCGCGCACGCAGCCGCCCACGGCGAACGCTTCATAGCCGTTTTTTTGCAGAGTTTCAATAATATATTCGGTGTCACTCGGTAAAAATAACATAATTTTTATTTTCCTTTCAAAAAAGGGTTTATTTTTTTGCCGTTTAGCAATATAATAAGAAGTAATAATGTTTTTAAGGAGACCGATTATGAAGCAGCTTCGTGATGAGGATAAGATCATAACACAGGTAAAGCATATTCATATGATAGGCATAGGCGGCAGCGGAATGTGCCCGCTTGCCGAAATACTGCACGGTAAGGGGTACTTCCTTACCGGGTCGGATAATAACGAAAGCGACCCGCTTACAAGAATCAAAAACCTCGGCATAAAGGTTTATATGGGGCACAGGGCTGAAAACATAAAGGGAGCGGAGCTTGTGGTGTACTCCGCCGCAATAGCCGCCGATAACCCCGAGCTTTGCGCCGCGCGCGAGCAGGGTATACCCACAATGGAGCGCTCGCATATGTTAGGGGCGCTTACCCGTCATTTCGATAATGTCATAGGCGTATGCGGCACGCACGGCAAAACCACCGTCACCTCTATGATAACACAAATTTTAATTTTAAACAAGATGGATCCTACCGCAGTTATAGGCGGGAAGCTGCCGCTTATAAATTCAAACGGTATTTCGGGCAAATCGGAAACAATGGTTTGCGAGTCCTGCGAGTTTGTTGATACCTTTTTGCAGCTCTCACCCGATATTGCGGTGCTGCTTAATATTGATAACGACCATCTTGATTATTTCAAAACTATGGAGAATATGACCCTTTCCTTCCATAAGTTTTTGAAAATGGCGAAAACGGCGTATATAAACGGGGACGACAGCCGCGTTTTAACCGCCGCTGAAAATATTGATGCTGATATTATTACTTTCGGCTTCGGGGCGGACAATTTTTACCGTGCCGAAAATATAGAAAGCCGCAAGCGCGGTTTTGCGTTTGACGTGGTAAAGAATAACGAAAAGATAATAAATATTGAAATGCATATACCGGGCAGGCACAATGTTTTAAACGGGCTTGCCGCGTTTGCCGTGTGCTTTGATATGGGCGTTTCGGCAGACGGAATTAAGGACGCTGTTGAAAAATTTACGGGCGCGGGCAGACGTTTTGAATTTTTGGGCGAGTACGACGGCTTTATGCTGGCTGACGATTACGCACACCACCCGACCGAAATTAAAGCCACCCTTTCCGCCGCAAAGGAGCTTGACTATAATAACGTTATAGCGGTGTTTCAGCCCTTTACCTTTTCGCGCACCGCGCTTTTAAAGGACGATTTTATAAAGGCGCTCTCCATTGCCGATAAGGTAATATTGACCCCGATTATGGGTTCGCGCGAGAAAAATACCTACGGTATTAAAAGCGAGGACTTAGCGGCGGGGCTCCACGATGTTTGCGTAGTGGATGGGTTTGAAAATATAGCCGATAAGATTGAGGAAATTGCCCGCCCGGGCGATTTGGTTATTACGATGGGCGGCGGCGATATTTACAAGGCGGCGCACATTATACAAGGCAGGCACGCGGAATGACCGAAAAGCTATACGATAAGGACTCTCATTTAAAGGAATTTACAGGCACGGTATTATCCTGCGAAAAAACGGGGGAAAAATATGCCGTAGCTTTAAACCAAACCGCATTTTTCCCCGAGGGCGGCGGTCAGCAGTCAGACCGCGGATATATAGGTGACGCGTATATATCGGACGTGCAGATAAAAAACGGCGAAATACTTCACTTCGCCGATAAGCCGCTGAGTGTGGGACAAGCCTATGACTGTAAGCTGGATTTTGATTTTCGCTTTCGCAATATGCAGAACCACTCGGGCGAGCATATAATTTCGGGAATAATCCACCGTCTTTACGGCTTTAATAATGTCGGCTTTCATTTGGGAGCAGAAATGACAATGGACTTTGACGGCGAGCTTACAAGGCAGCAGCTTGATGAGATTGAAGACCTTGCAAACAAAGCGGTGTATGAAAATCTGCCGATAAAAGCCTATTACCCGACCGATGAAGAGCTTAAAAGCCTTGATTACAGAAGCAAGCTTGATTTAAAGGAAAACGTGCGCATAGTGGAAGTAAAGGGCGTGGACGTTTGCGCCTGCTGCGCGCCGCACGTTAGGGCAACCGGCGAAATAGGCATTATAAAAATTCTTGATTTTGAAAAATACAAGGGCGGCGTAAGGCTGCTTGTAAAATGCGGCACGGACGCGCTGCGGGATTACCGCGAGAAGTACAAAAACGTGCTGGAAATATCGAATTTACTCTCCGCAAAGCAGCCTGAGGTGTCGTTGTCGGTTGTGAAGCTGAACGAACAGTTATCGGCAGAAAAGGCGGCGGCAGCCGCGCTTAAAAGACGATTGATTGCCGAAAAGGCGGCGGGCTTTGCGCCCGATACCGATAAAACCGCCGTTTTTGAAAACGGGCTTGATATTAAAGAACTGCAATTATTAGCCGACGCGCTGTGCAAAAAGGCGGGCGGCATACGCGGCGCTTTTTCGGGAGCGGACGGTGCTTTTTCCTTTGCAATATGCGGCGAAGAAACCGCGCTCGGAGACTTTTTTGCGGAATTCAAGGCCGCGTTTAATACACGCGGCGGCGGCAGGAACGGCATAAGGCAGGGAACCGTGTGTGCAGACCGCGCGGAAATAGAAAGGCTTTTCACAGAATAAAACAGAGGAGATGTTTAAATGGCAAAAACACGGACTAAAAGACAGCAGGCAATTATAAAACGGCGGATATTTCTCACATGCTGCACGGCAGTGCTTCTGGCGGTTGCGGCAATCGTTGCGTTTGCGGTAAGCGCGGTATTAAAATCGGACGATAAAAAGAAGCCCGAAAATTCGCAAAGCGCCGATTCCTCAAAGGCAGAAAGCGTTGTAATACCCGAAACCACCGCGCGGGTAATATCAACAGGTGATATCATGGTGCACCCGACCCAGGTTGACGGCGCAAGAACACAGACGGGCGAATATGATTTCAGTCCGTATTTCAAAAATCTTTCCTCATACTTTAAGGCGGCGGATCTTGCCGTCGCAAATCTTGAGGTTACCTTCGGCGGCACGGAATCGGGCAAATACAGCGGTTATCCCGCCTTTAACACGCCCGACAGCCTTGCGGATACCATAAAGGATTCGGGACTTAATTTCCTTGTGACCTC
Source organism: uncultured Oscillospiraceae bacterium (assembly GCA_900549055.1). Classification (GTDB taxonomy): domain Bacteria; phylum Bacillota; class Clostridia; order Oscillospirales; family Acutalibacteraceae; genus UBA737. The sequence goes on along the minus strand of URNB01000005.1, from coordinate 31,902 downwards.
GAACAATCACTCCTACGATACGGGGCTTTTCGGGCTTAAGCGCACGGCACAGGTCTTAAAGCAAAGGGGAATTGAATTTATAGGCACAAGGGAGGTTGAAACCGATCCCGCTTATGCCGTAAAGGAGATAAACAACATAAAAATAGGGCTTGCCGATTATACCTACGAGACCTCCGGGCAGACCGCGGGCAGGAAATACCTGAACGGCGCTATAATTGCCGAGGAGGCTAACAACCTTATAAACAGCTTTTCGTATGATAAAATTGACGCATTTTACACCGAAGCTGAAAAGGTGATAGGCGAGATGAAGGCACAGGGCGCGGAGTTTATTGTGTTTTATATGCATTGGGGCAACGAGTATCAGACAAGTCCCAACACCTGGCAAAAAACAATTGCTCAAAAGCTTTCAAATTTAGGGGTTAATATGATAATAGGCAGTCATCCGCATGTTATTCAGCCGGTGGAGCTTATCCGTCCCGAGGGCGGCGAGGGCTACACAATATGCCTTTATTCCACCGGAAACTGCATTTCAAATCAGCGGCAGGAGCTTATGGACAGCTGCCCCTCGGGTCATACGGAGGATGGTCTTCTGTTCGATTTCACCCTTAAAAAGAATAAGGACGGCGTGGCTCTTTCGGAGCTTAAGGTTGTGCCGACCTGGGTGAATAAATATAAGGAATCGGGTCACAGCGGATATTTATACACGGTTTATCCGCTTGAAGCGGCAAACGACGGCGCGGCGAAATTCGGACTTACGGGCACCGCGGCGACAAAGTCGGCTAAATCCTACGAAAGAACCAAGGCGATTTTGGCGGCGGGGCTTACGCAGTGTCAGCAGCAGATAGGCTGCAATATTACTTTTCAGTAAAGGAACTGATGAAAAATGATAGACGAACAGGTTAGAAAATTAGTTTGCTACGGGCTTGAAAAGGGACTTTTCACAGAACGGGACGAGATATACGTTACCAACCGTATTCTTGAAATTCTGCAGCTTGACGAATATAACTGCAATACCGTTTTTTCGGATGTTGACCTTGAAGAAACGCTGAAAGCCCTGCTTGATTACGCCGCCGAAAAGGGACTGACGGAAAACGACATTACTCACCGCGATTTATTCGACACAAAGCTTATGGGGGCTTTAATGCCGAGACCGAGCGAGGTTACAAATAAATTTAAGGAGCTTTATGCTATATCCCCCAAGGCTGCCACCGATTACTTTTATACTTTAAGCCGGGACAGCGACTACATACGCCGCTACCGTGTGGCAAAGGATATTAAGTGGCTTACCGCAACGCCCTACGGCGAGCTTGAAATTACCGTAAACCTTTCAAAGCCCGAAAAGGACCCGAAAGCGATAGCCGCCGCCAAAAATGCGCCGCAGGCGGGCTACCCGAAATGTATGCTATGCCGCGAGTGCGAGGGGTACGCGGGCAGAATAAACTTTCCCGCAAGGCAGAACCACCGCGTTATACCCATTACGATAAACGGCAGCGATTGGTGCTTACAGTATTCGCCCTATGTTTACTATAACGAGCACTGCATTGTATTTAACGCAAAGCACACACCTATGGCTATAAACCGCGCTTCCTTTAAAAAGCTGCTCGATTTTGTAACGCAGTTTCCGCATTATTTCGTAGGCTCAAACGCCGATCTGCCTATTGTGGGCGGCTCGATTTTAAGTCATGACCATTTCCAGGGCGGCAACCACACCTTTGCAATGGCAAAGGCACCGATTGAAACCGAGCTGCATTTTGACGGCTTTTCGGATATTGAGGCGGGAATTGTAAAGTGGCCTATGTCGGTAATACGCCTGCGCTCTGAAAATACCGAAAGGTTAGTTGAGCTTGCCGATAAAATACTTACCTGCTGGCGCGGATATTCCGACCCCGACGCCTTTATATTTGCCGAAACCGACGGCACGCCCCACAACACAATAACCCCGATAGCAAGAAAGACAAACGGTAAATTTGAGCTTGATTTGGTGCTGCGCAACAATATTACCACGGCTGAGCACCCGCTCGGCGTTTTCCATCCGCACGCGGAGCTGCACCACATTAAAAAGGAAAATATAGGTCTTATTGAGGTTATGGGTCTGGCGGTGCTGCCGGCGCGCCTTAAAAACGAAATGGCACTGCTTGAAAAGGCAATGCTTGAAAACCGCGATATACGAAAAGACGAGGTGCTTGCAAAGCATGCCGATTGGGCAGACGAAGTGCGCCGAAAATACGGCGAGCTGACGGAAGACAATATCAGCGAAATAATAAGGGACGAAATAGGTCTTGTATTCTCACATGTGCTTGAGCACGCGGGTGTTTTCAAGCGCACTGAGGAGGGAAGACGCGCATTCCTGAAATTTGCCGCGGGAGTTAATAAATGTTCATAACCGTTTTCACCCAGGTCTCCGTTTTAATGCTGATGATAGCGGTGGGCTTTATTGCGGCAAAAACCGGAATCATGACCGAGGCGGGAGCCGCCTGCTGCACCGATATTGCGCTGATAATAGCAACGCCCTGCGTTATTATAAAATCGCTTATGCGCAGGTTCGACGCGGCGGTTATGAAATCGCTGCTGCTGGCTGTTGCTTTAACCCTTTTGGTGCAGGTGCTTATGATTACTCTCGGTACGCTGCTCCTTCGCTCAAAGGACTTAAGGCGGCAGCGAACTCTGCGCTTCGGCTCGATTTTCGCAAACTGCGGGTTTATGTCTTTACCCTTACAGGAGGTAATGCTTGGGGCTGACGGCACGCTTTACGGCTCTGCATATGTTATAATGTTCAATCTTGTGGTGTGGAGCTACGGCGTTTACCTTATAAGCGGCGACAAACGCTACATACAGCCGAAAAAGCTTTTTGTAAATCCCGGCATTGCGGGACTGCTTATAGGGCTTATAATTTTCGTGTTTTCCGTTCCCGTGCCGCATGTGCTTTCATCTACCGTAAATTACCTTGCGGCAATATACACCCCGCTGCCCATGCTTATTATCGGCTACCATTTAAGCAAAACGAATGTGCTTAAGGCTTTTAAGGATGTCAAGTGCATAATTGCCGTTTTATTAAGGCTTATTGTTTATCCGCTTGTATCCCTCGGGGTTTTGTATATTTTGGGGGTGCGCGGCACGCTGCTGGTTTCCGTAATAATATCGTTAAGCGCGCCGGTTGCGGCAGTCACAACGATGTTTTCTTCAAAATTCGGCGGGGGCGATACGGCGCTTTCGGTCGATATGGTGTCGCTCAGCACGGTTCTGTCAATTATTACAATGCCTGCGGTTATAACGCTGGCGCAGCTTTTGGCGTAGTAATTGCAATTATTCACAATTTGTTTAATAATTTTGTAAATTTGTTTGGTATTATGGTTTAGAACCAAAAATTATGCTTGGAGGAATATAAATGATCGAAGTAACCGGGCTCAGCAAAAGGTACGGTACTTATCTCGCCGTCAAGGATGTAAGCTTCAGCATCGAAAAGGGCGAGGTTATCGGCTTTTTGGGCCCAAACGGAGCAGGTAAGTCCACAATAATGAATATCCTTACCGGCTACCTTTCCCTGACTCAGGGCAAGGTGGAGATTGACGGGTACGATATTGCGGAATACCCCGAGGACGCAAAGCGCAGAATAGGCTATCTGCCTGAAATACCGCCGCTTTATGTGGATATGAAGGTGCGCGAGTATTTAAACTTTATTTATGACCTTAAAAAGGTCAAATTCCCGAAAAAGCCGCATATTGACGAGATTTTAAGGCTTGTTAAAATTGACAATGTGCAGAACCGCCTTATAAAGAACCTGTCAAAGGGCTACCGTCAGCGCGTAGGCTTTGCCCAGGCGCTTATAGGCAACCCGGATGTACTTATTCTTGATGAGCCGACCGTCGGTCTTGACCCCAAGCAGATAATCGAGATAAGAAACCTTATAGCACGTCTCGGTAAAAACCACACGATTATTCTGTCCTCGCACATACTTTCCGAAATTCAGGCGGTATGCAAGCGGGTAATAATTATAAACAAGGGGCAGATAATTGCCGACGACACGCCCGAAAACCTTTCAAACAAGCTGTCGAGCGATCACTCCCTTATTGCGCGCATAATAGCGGGCGAACAGGAAATGATTGACGCATTAAGCACCGTTAAGGGTGTAAAATCGGTTACATCCCTCGGCAGAAAAGAGGACGGCTCGTTCGATTTCCTTATAGAGCCGGAGCACGGCGCAGATGTGCGTGCCGAGGTATTTAAGCGCATAGTATCCCGCGGGAAGACCCTTTTATCGCTTACCAGCAACAAGGTGTCCCTCGAGCAGATATTCCTGCGGCTTACAGAAGCTGCCGATAACGACGAAGCAAAGCGTATGCTCGGAATAACCGATAAAACGGAAACGGCGGAAAAACCGAGCGTTGAAATAGCGGATGACGGCAGCGTTACCGTCAAAACAGAGCAGGCAGAGGAGGCAGAGCAATGAGCGCGGTATTTAAAAGAGAATTCAGGGCGTATTTCACAACGCCCATAGGCTTTATTGTTATAGCGGCGTTTTACTTCTTTTTGGGGCTGTATTTTTCAATGATATACAGCTACGGCAGCCCGGACACCGCAATGGTAATTGTTGCAATGTCCACCGTTATTGTTTTTACCATGCCGGTGCTTACAATGCGTCTTATGAGCGAGGACAGGCGGCAAAAGGTAGACCAGGCGCTGCTTACGGCGCCGGTAAGCCTTACATCTATTGTGCTGGGCAAATTTTTCGCGGCGCTTGCGGTTTTCGCAATCGGCTTTGCGCCCACGATTATTTTTGAAATAATCGTAGCTTCATATGTCAGCGTTAATGTGATGTCGTATATATACGCACTTTTCGGTATGCTGCTGCTCGGAAGCGCACTTATTTCAATAGGCATGTTTATATCATCCCTTACCGAAAGTCCGGTAATTTCGGCAATACTTACGCTTGTAATCAATATACTTGTGCTTTATATGTCCAACTTTGCAAGCATGATAAAGGTTTCATGGATAGCAACGGTGGTTGAAAAGGCGGCGTTTATAAGCGCCTTTGAAAATTTCGGCGAAAATATACTGTCCGTTGCGGATATTCTCTACTTTGTAAGCATAAGCGCGGCGTTTTTATTCCTGTGCGTCCGCTCGCTTGATAAGAGAAGATGGGCTTAAAGGAGGGTGAGCAAAATGGAAGAAAATAAGAATTTAACTCCCGAAACGGAAAACGCGGAAGAAACCGCTGCAGAGAACACACCCGCCGAGGAGACCGCCGCAGAGCAGACCGGCGATAAAAAAGAAAAGAAAGCCAAAAAAGAAAAAAAGGCGAAAAAACCTAAAAAGCTTAAAAACCAGGCGCTTTTACGCAGGGGCGGCTATTCGGTTGCAATAACCGCCGCAGTGCTTGCGGGGCTTATTGTGCTGAATGTGCTTGTGAACGCGCTTTCAAACCGTTTTGTTTTGGAATTTGATATGTCCACCGAAAAGGAAAACTCAATGAGCGCCGACAATATCAAATATTTAAAAGACCTTGATAAGGAAGTAAATATAACCGTCTGCGCCGAAAAGGACGGATATACCGGCGGCTATATGGGCTATTACGCGAAGAATCTTTACGGCGTATCGTCCGACGCGTCTAAGTATTTCGAGCAGACCTTAAAGCTTCTTGATAAATACCCGGCATACAACAACAAGATTACCTTGAAATATGTTGATACTCAAGGCTCGGAATTTACCGAGATATCGCAGAAGTATTCAAACGAAAAGTTAGCCTACGGCGATATAATTGTTTCGGCTAAAGGCTCGGATAATAACGTGCGCTACAAGGTTTTGGGCTTTAAGGATGTTTATCAGCTTTCCGAAGACAACACCTACGCCGCCTACGGCTACAGCCAGTCAACCGTCAGCGGAAACAGCGTTGAAACCGCGGTTACAAGCGCTATTGCGTATGTTACAAGCAGCAAAACAAAGAAGGTTGCGCTGCTCACGGGGCATTCCAAGATCGACTACACAGCCGATTATCAGAAGCTTTTAAAGGCTAATAACTACGAAATAGAGACGATTTCCGATAATATCGTGGGTAAAATATCCTCCGATTTTGACGCAGTTATAATCGCGGGTCCTACCACCGACTTTATAGGCAGCGAGCTTGATAATCTTTCCGACTTCCTTGATAACGACGGCAAGCTCGGCAAGGGCCTTCTGTTCTTTGCGGACGCTTCCGCCCCCTACCTTACCAATCTTTACGATTTCTTAAGCCAGTGGGGTATTGCAATAGAGGAAGGCATACTGTTTGAAACCAATACAAACAACCATATTCCGGATGACCCCATGACTATGGGAATTTATCCCACAAGCAGCGATGAGAGCCTTACAAGCGGAATGCAGCTTTGCATTACAGGCTACAATGTTCCCATGTCCGCCGCATTTGAAAGCGAAAACAGCATAACCGTAAAGGCTCTTATGAGCTCGCTTGAATCGGTTGTTGCAGCGCCTGTCGGTACCGCCGCAAACTGGAAGGGTGCCAATAACTACACCAAAAAGAGCTTCCCCGCGGTGCTTCAGGCGGCGCAGTCTGAATATGACGACGACAACAAGAAGATAACAAGCTATGTTTTCGCGTTTGACAGCGTTCAGTTTATTCAGTCGGAATATAACGAGCAGTCCTCCGTTTCCAATAAAAACCTTACCCTTGCCTGCGCGGAGCGCGCGGTGGGTGCCGAGGATACCGGAATCTCATTTGTTTCTAAAACAATAACCAACGAAAGCTTCGCGGATTCGGTAAGCGAGACTTCTGCGGGAATTGTAAGAATTATATTTATGGGGCTGCTGCCCGTGGCGTGCATTGCCGCAGGAATTTATATCTTTATCAGGAGAAAGAATGCGTAATGAGTGACCTTCCCGAAAAGGATAATAATTTAAACGAAAATACGGAAAATATTTCAAACGAGGAGGACGGTGCTTCCACCGTCTTCTCCGACCCCGCCGACCACAAAAAGACCGCCGTCAAAAAAAAGCGCTCGCTTTTACCCATAATTATTTCGGCTGTACTGGCTGTGGCAATTCTTGCGGGCGGCACGGTTGCCGTAATAAAGCTTATTCCCGAGCGTGAGGACGATACCTCCACCCCCTCTGTTGAAACAATAAAGGTGCTTGATAAAAGCTCGGACGATTTTAAAACCGTTACCGTTACCAATAAAAGCGGAACATATAAGCTTTATTCCGAAGAAGAAAAGGACGAAAGCTCTTCGTCTTCGGATACTTCAAGCAGCAGCACCAAAACGGTATGGTATCTTGACGGTTATGCGAAGGATGTAATAAATTCCTCGTCCGTTTCAAGCATTGTAAGCTCTGTTGCAAGCGTTACCGCTTCAAGAGAGGTTACCGCTAAATCCGCCGCCGAATGCGGGCTTGAAAGCCCTGCGGTCAAGGCTGATTTTGTAACAAAGGACGGCGCGGAATTTTCCCTGCTTATAGGCGGAGAATCGCCCGATGGTACGGGAATATATATCAAGCTTTCTACCGATGATAAGATATATATTAACGACAGCTCGATTGATTCGTCGCTTGAATTTGACGCCCTGAGCCTTGCCGCAACCGATTCTATAGCGGGTGTGCCCACTTCCGATTTATCTTCAGATTATAAGGACGATAACGGCGACCTTTCATCCTTTGATTCAATAACCCTTACGGGCTCTAATTTCCCCGAAAAGCTGATAATTGCGCCGAACACCGATAAAAACCTTTCAACCTATGCGGCGTATATGACCACCTCGCCCACAAAGCGCATTGCCGATAATGTGGACGGCATTTTCGGGCTTTTCAAGAGCGGCGTAACCGTGAGCGGTGCGTATTCGTTTGATACCTCCGCTGCTTCCCGCAAAAAGTTGGGGCTTGATAATCCCGAGCTTACCGCCGAAATTAAGGTCGGCTCTCTCACGCAGCGCTACAGCTTTAAAAAGCAGGAGGACGGCGGCTACGCCGTTTGGTACGACGGCGCAAAGCTTATTAAAAAGGTTGACGCTTCAAGCATTACCTTTATTGATTACAAGGTCAATAATTACTACGCCTCGTGGGTCTGCCTGCAATCTATCAATGAGCTTTCAAATTTCACTATCAAAACCCCCGAAAAGACTTATAGCTTTGATATAGTTTATGATGATGCCGAAGATGCGGAGGAAACCTACGTTATAACCTATGAAGGCAAAAAGCTCACCGCAGAAAACTTCCAGAATTTCTATCAGGAATGCATTTCGCTTTCCTGCTCGGATTTCACGGTGGATAAGGTGAGCGGCGAGCCTGCCATGACAATTGTTTTCACCTATTCCGATACCTCGCGCGCCAAAACCGATGTTAAATTTATAAAGTCGGGCGCGGCAAAATATCAGTACAGCATCGATGGCATTGAAATGGGCAAAATAAATTCCTCGGCGCTTAATAAAATCTTAAAGCACGTGGAAAAGGTTGCGAAGGATGAAAGCATAAAATAGCTTGACAAATGCGGGCTTATGGTATAAAATAGATAAGCAGTAAAGGCTGTGTTTTCCGAAGCGGGAGAACGCAGCCTGATTTTCTGCGTAATGAAATTAAAAGGATGAGCGGATCATGTCTAACTTTAAATACGATGTTGCGATTATCGGCGGCGGTATAGGCGGCCTTATGGCGGCTTACAGGCTTTGCCGCAATATACCGGATATTAAAATAGTAATAACCGAAAGAGGCAATACCCTTGAAAACAGGCACTGTCCCGCAGGGAAAAACAACACCTGCGTTCACTGCAAGCATTGCTCTATAACCAGCGGCTATGCGGGCGCGGGCGCGTTTTCGGACGGTAAGTTCAACCTCGGCACGGCATACGGCGGTACGCTCGGCGAAGAATTGGGCGATGATACCGCGAATAAATATATTGATGAGGTCGATAAGATTCTCAACGAATACTGCACCTCGGGCGAGCCTACGGTTTATAAATCCAACGAAAGCCTGAAGCTTAAGTGCCTGCAGAATAATCTTCGCCTTCTGGATATGAATGTAAAGCATCTCGGAACGGATAAAAACTACCTTACCATGCAAAACCTTATACACGCGCTGGCGGCGGACGGGGTTGAGATGCTTGCCTTCTACGATTGCGAAAGGGTTGAAAAGCACGACGGCGGCTACACGCTTTACTACACCAACGGCGAAAAAATAGAAGCCGAAAAAATAATAATAGCCACAGGCCGCGGCGGCGCTAACTTCGTTGCCGATTTTTGCCGCTCGTTCGGCGTTAAAATGCGCTCGAATTATGTTGATATAGGCGTTCGCGTTGAAATGAAGGATATTATCTGGCGCGAATTTTCCGACCGTATTTACGAGCCGAAAATTCTTTACAGAACCAAAACCTTTGAGGACCGCTGCAGAATGTTCTGCTTTAATAAGGGCGGGCTTGTTTCGGCGGAGAATAACCACGGAATCATAACCGCAAACGGTCACTCCTTTGCCGACCCCGCGAAGAAGACAGATAACTGTAACTTCGCAATTCTTTCAAGCATACGCTTTACAGAGCCTTTCGATCAGCCCACAGAGTATGCCGAGAGCATATCCCGCCTTGCAAATATGATAGGCAAGGGCAATGTGCTTGTTCAGCGCTTCGGCGATCTTGTCCGCGGCAGGCGCACTAATGATCACAGGCTCGGTCAGAACACCGTTATACCCACGCTTAAAGCAACCTCGGGCGATATTTCGCTTGTGCTGCCGCACCGTATTCTCACAAATATTATAGAGACGATCTATGCGCTCGATAAGGTGGCCCCGGGCACTGCGAATGACGATACGCTGCTTTACGGCTGCGAGAGCAAATACTACTCAATTCGCCCGGTATTTATGAATGAAAAGTTTGAGCTTACCGATAATGTATATATAATAGGCGACGGCAGCGGTATCTGCCGCGGCTTATCGCAGTCGGGCGCTATGGGTATTTATGTTGCCGATTGCATTTCGGGCAAAAACTGATTTTTTGTAACCCTTTTTTACCGCTTTTTCGTTATTTATATGGAGGGACGCGGTTATGAAGTTAAAATCAAGGAATATTTTATGCCTTTTGGCGGCAGCATCTTTGCTGCTTACCGTTTGCGGCTGCAAAAAAAAGGTTGCCGAAAGCTCGTCTGCCGCGCCTGCGCCGACGGTCAAAGCGCTTACCGCAGACGATAAGCAGGACCCCGAAAACGCCGATATTACCGATGAAAAGGGCGCGAAGGCTGATTCAGAGAACCTTACTGTTAAAGAGGGCAGGGCAAACGGCATAGATGTTTCAAAATGGCAGGGCAAAATTGATTGGAGCCGCGTTAAAAAAAGCGGCATAGATTTTGCAATCATAAGAATAGGCTTCCGCGGCGAAAACGGAACGATTTATAAGGACTCCGCCGCCGATTATAATTTGCAGCAGGCGGAAAAGGCGGGCGTGCTTTGCGGGGTATATTTCTTCTCGACCGCGCTTTCAGAAAAAGAAGCGGAGGCGGAAGCGGACTTCACTGCCGCCGCTGTTGCCGGCTATTCGGTTTCTTACCCCGTGGTATACGATTGCGAGGGCTTCAGAGAACCGGACAGCCGAATGTACGGCGTTACCAATACACAGCGCACAAATAACGCCCTGGCTTTTCTTAACCGCATTAAGGCAAAGGGCTATGAGGGTATGCTGTATTCCTCTGTAAAGGAGCTGTCAGGCTCCGCTTACTGGGATACCGCAAGGCTTGAAAACGCTTTTTCGGTTTGGGTGGCGCGCTACCCGGCAGAGCCGTACCCCAAAACCGCCCACCCCGATTATTCGGGTAAATACGATATGTGGCAATATACCGATAACGGCATCGTTGCGGGAATTGAGGGCAATGTGGATATGTCGGTAGCGTATTTTACAAGGCAAAAGGCGGAGCCGAAAAATAAATCGGCAAGGCCCGGCGCCGCCGCCGCGCCGAGCAGGGAAGACGGCGTTTACACAGCGGTCAGCGATAAGGTCACTCCCAAAATCGAGGTAAATCTGCGCACCGCCGCCACCACCAAAAGTGATGTTGCCGCAAATATTAAAAACGGAACGGTTTTAAACCGCACGGGCATAGGCTCAAACGGCTGGTCTAAAATAAATTACAACGGCAAAACAGTTTATGCCATAACAAGCTATTTAACTGCCGATTTAAGCGCAAAAGCGCCTGAAACCCGCCCGGACGACGGTTTTACCGCAGCATCGGGAAGAGTTACGGCTAAGGACGAGACGAATCTGCGCGCCGAGCCTTCAACTGACGGAAAACTGATAGCCACCATTAAAAACGGCGAGTTTGTGGAGAAAACGGGCGAAAGTCCCAAGGGCTGGACAAGGCTTTTATATAACGGGCAAACGGTTTACGCCAAAACAAGCCTGCTTACAACCGAGGTTAAAAAGCCTGCGGCGAGCAGTGAAACGCCGAGCACGGCAGATGAATTTGTTGCTGCAGCAGGCAGAGTGACCGCAAAGGATATTGTTAACCTGCGCTCTTCGCCGAACGGTAAGGAGGATAATATAGTTTGCCAGCTGAAAAACGGCGAATTTGCCGAGCGCCTTGCGACCAACGGCGGCAAGGGCTGGACGCGCCTTTCCTACAACGGGCAAACACTGTACGCCGTTTCGAGTATGCTTATTACCGCGGAAGAATATAACCGTTCCCAAAACAGCGCTGCGGAGGATTGAGCGTGCCGAATTTCCGCTGCTCCCGGCAGCGAAAAAATGAAAAAAGCGGCGTTGCCGCCGCAAAAAATCAGGTTTATAGGCTTACAAAAGCTTCCTTGTGTAGAGGAAGCTTTTGTTTTACACATACGATCCGAATACATCCGACGGTTTTTATTCGTTTGGAAAGCCCGAATTTTCAAAGCATGCCCAAACGGTTTGAAAAGTGTAAGGCGGCCTCGGGTCTGCGGTATCCGAACCGCGTCTTTCTCCGCGGCACAGCTCCGCAGTAACCTCGTAAAGATTTGGTTCGCCGCAGTCCTTTGTCTGCCGCCGCTCGGGGCTTGAAGCCTGAATATCGAGACTACAGTAGGCAGACCGCATATCAGTAATACACGGACAGCGCTGCACTCTCATCTGATACCTTATAAGAATACAGGTATATTTCCTCTATTGCCGTCAACTTGGTTTACAGATTTATTTTTCGGAGAATCTGTTAAAATCAGTTATTTTTTCGGCTTCGCATACTATTGCGTAATCCGCGTATTTGAATATCGGGGCGTCCTTATCCGTGTTTATTGCTATTACCGTACCCGATTGCTTTATTCCCGCAATATGGTGCACCGCGCCCGAAATACCCACCGCGATATATACATCGGGGTTTACTGTTTTGCCCGTAAGCCCTACCTGCAATTCATATGGCAGATAATCGCTGTCCACCATTTTGCGCGTTGCGGCTATACCCGCATTTATTTTTTCGGCAAATGCTTTTATTGCCGCTATATGCTCCCGCGCGCCGTAGCCTATACCTATAATAATTTTGTTCTGTTCTTCCTCTGCGGTGCGCACGGTTGCCATTGGCGGCTTTGTTTCGCACTTAATTTTTGCAATTATATTGCCCGAACACGCAGGACGGTACATATAAAGCGTTTCGCCGTCGGTTTCAAGCGCGGTACAGTCGGCGCAAAGCCCCGTGTTTAAAAGGGCGGCAACCTGCGGCGCTAAAACCTTCGATTTAATATCGCTCCCCCACAAAACCGCGTCGGGGTGACCCGAGCGGATTTTATCCGCCGTTTTTTCGGGGGTATCGGGATCAATTACGGTTATATTTTCTCCCACCGTTTTTGCAAATTCTATGGGTGAAGAGCCAACACACCACACATTTTTAAGCTTGCTTGCACTCTCGGCGGGCTTTATTTTCTGTCTGCCCTTTTTAAGTCCCTCGTCTATTGCCCACATCAGCTTATCGCCTGGTATAAATGTGCAGCTGCGGCGGTCGGAATCGTTTTCAAAGGTTTTTAAAACGCGCGTTGGCGAGCCTTTAAGCCCGCAAAGCGAAATATCGGCGTTAATATCGTTTGCCGAAAGTGTTTCAACCGGTTTGATTTTAGAGCGAATACTCGGCAGCCGCAGCTTTCGGCTTTTTTCAAGCGTTATAACCGCGGGTGCGGATATATTGCCGCCGTTTCCCAAACGGTCGGTATAAAAAAGACCGTTTTCCGTACTTTTAAGCGACATAACGTTTGTTACAAGCGAAAATTCCAGCCGCACCGCAAGGGACGGACCTACCTGCCCCGTATCGCCGTCTACCGACTGCCTGCCGCAAAAAACAAAATCGGGGCAGAGCCTTTTTATCGCAAGGGAAAGCGCATATGATGTTGCAAGAGTATCCGCTCCAGCAAAGGCGCGGTCGCACAAAAGCACGGCGTTTTTAGCGCCAAGCCGCGTTAAGCTTTCAAGAAACGGCGCGGTTTTTTCGGGTCCCATACTTAAAAGCGTTATCTCCGCCCCGTCTATACCGAGCGCGGTTTCGTAAGCGCTCGCGTCAAACGGGTTAATTTCGCCGTCGGCAGACTGCTTTACACAAACAACAATTTTCATTTTCTACCTCGCGTCGTATATCGGGGCAAGCACGTCGTGTATCTTTTTATATTCTAAGAATACCTTGCGGTATTTTTCGGTGTTTTCGGGGTTCGGCACGGTTACGGATTTTGGTTTAACACACCTTGCCACCGCGTCTAAAGGGTTCTTAAACACGCCCGCGGCGATGCCTGCAAGCATTGCAGAGCCTAAGGATGAGTCACTACTCTCGGCTGTTTTAAGGGTTATTCCCAAGACGTCCGCCGTCATCTGCCGCCAAAGCTCGCCCTTTGTGCCGCCGCCTATCGCCGCGGCAACAGAGCCGTATTCAATACCCAGTTTATCAAGCACCGCCTTTGAATCAAGCAGCGAATAGCACACGCCCTCAAGCACCGCACGGGTAAAGTGCGCCCTTGTGTGGGTCGCGCGTATACCCGTAAAGCTGCCGCAGAGCATAGGGTCGGCATAGGGTGATAATTCACCGTTGAGATAGGGGTGGTATATCATACCCTCGCAGCCTATCGGAATTTTTGCGGCGGCGGCGTCTAATTCCTTATAATCCCCGCCGAAGGTATCTCTGTACCAGCGGTAAGAGGCGGCGCACGCCTTTGTTGCCGTACCCGGGTACCAAAGCCCCTTTGCTATATGCGAATAGTTTACAAGGTCGCGGTCGGGGTAGGGCTTATCGGTGATAACGCAAATGCGCCCCGCCGTTGCAAGCTTAACGGTAATATCCCCTTTTTGGGTAGCTCCCGAGGCGAAAACCTCCATGCAGGTGTCGGTAGTGCCGCAAATGACCGGCGTGCCTGCTTTAAGTCCCGTTTTTTGGGCAGCGCTTTCCTGTATCTTCCCTATAACATCGGTAGGTGCCACAATAGGCGGCAAAACCGAAATATCAATTCCGCAAAGGGCGCACAGCTCGTCTGACCATTTTTGCGAAACGCAGTCATAAAGCATACTGCCCTGCGCCTCAATATAATCGGTGCAGAACACGCCCGTTAAAAAGTAGCGTATATAGTCCTTTTCAAAAAAGATATGCCCGATTTTTGAGAATATCTCCGGGCGGCTGTTTTTAAGCCATAAAAGCTGCGGCAAGGTCCATATGGTGTCGGGTTTATGAAAGGTCTTTTTAAATATTTCGCCGCCATTTTCGCTCTTTAAGGCATTAGCCTCGGCGCGGGAGCGCGTGTCTGTCCAGTGAACCGCGTTCATAAGCGGTACAAAATTATTATCGCAGGGTAAAAATGTATGTGTGGCGGAGTCTGCCGCTATGCATAGTATGTCGGCGGGATTTATCCCCGATTTTTCTAAAAGCTCCGAGGTGTTTTTGCAAAGCGCCGCTATCCAGTCGTCGGGCGACTGCTCGCAGGCACCCTGTTCGGGGTAAAGGGTGGGATATTCCGCCGTGCTTTCGGCAGTTATATTGCCCATTTCATCTATAAGCGTTGCTTTTGACGCTCCGCCGCCGAAATCTATGCCGAGAAGATATTTCAATTCTTTCCCTCGCTTTGTTATTTTTTCTCGATCCACTCGTGGTCGGGGTCTGAGCTTCTGTTAAAGCCCTGGTGGTCGCCCGCCATAAGCCACAGGAAATATGTCTGATACCCCGGCGTTGCCACGGTGGTATGGTAGCCGTAGGGGAACTCAACCAATTCGTCGTTTTTAACGCGGTAAGCCTCGTCTATACTGCCATCCGCCGTGTAAAGGCACTGCACCGCAAAGCCCTGCTTGGGGTCAAACAGGAAGTAATAAATTTCCTCGGCTATGCACTCCCTCGGCATATTGTCCGTATCGTGCTTGTGGGGAGGAAAGCCTGCCCAGTTGCCCTCGGTAACATAAGCCTCGCCTACCGTTAAGTGCTTGGCGTTTGAGTTCTGGTCTATAATAAAGCTGGTCTCGCGCTGATAAGGCTGTTCCCCCAGAAGCTTTAACACAACGTGATCCTCGCGCAGCACCTGCGGCTCGGTCTTTTCTTCTATTAAAGAGGCGCAAACCGCAATTTTAATGTGATCCCTTGCGGTAATTGTAAGCCTTTGCTCTCGCGGCATATAAAAGCTCTCGGCTTTTCTGTTTTCAAAAACAGTATTGCGGTTGCCTATGTTTTCCCACTTTTCGCCGTTTGCTTCAACATCGCAGTGACCCTCAAGCATTATAAAGGCGGTTTCCTTATCATCTGTATAATATTCCAGAAAATCGCCGCCGTCAAGCTCTATCATACCGAATTCAAGCATTTTTAAAGAACATTCGCCTATTTTGCTTATGGGCGTATAGCCGTTTTTCGGCTTGTATGTTTTTTTAAAGTTCATAACCGTTCTCCTCCAAAAATTTTTTTACCATTTCAAAATCGGGCACGCTTTCTCTGGCACCCACGCCGGTGCATTTAACGGCGGATACTCCGCTTGCAAAATAACAGCATTTAAGAAAATCGTAGCCCTTTAAATAACCCGCGGCAAACGCGCCGTGAAAAACGTCGCCCGCGCCGTTTGTGTCTGCTGCCTTTACGGAAAATGCCGGATAAGCCGTAAGGCGCGTTCCGTCATAAAGCGTGCCGCCGTTTTTACCCTGCGTTATAACAACAACATCGGGATTATATTTTTCATATAGCCTTTTAGCGGCGTTTTCCGCCTTTTTTTCACCCGTAATGCCGAGCGCGAATTCCTCGGACGGGATAAGTATATCGGCATACGGCAGCAGGCTTTCCACATTATCATATAGCCCGCCCGCGTCATAAAGCACCTTTGTGCCGTTTTCACGTGCGATTTTTACAGCCTCCAACGCGCCCGACATTTCGTTGCCGTCTATCATAAGCAGGTCGGCGCCGATTATAGCTTTTTTCTGCTCGTCATTAAGCTTCAAGGGCGGCAAATTGCCCTTATCAAACACGCAGGTGCGGCTTGACGCTTTAGCCGAAAGCCATATAACCGAGGTAAAGGAGCGGTAGCCCGAAAGCACTTCGATATTATCGGTTTTAACGCCGTATTTCTTAAAATCCTTTATTAAAAAGCTGCCGCCCGCATCGTCGGACAAAACGCCGATATATTCGGCTTCTGCGCCTAATTTTGCCGCGGCGACAAGTCCCGTTGCAACAGGACCGCCGCCTGCCTGCTTTGATGACTCGGCGCGCATTTTTGTATCTTCTTTGGGGTAATCCGGCACGTTTATCAGCGTATCCATAACGCACGCGCCGATACCTACTGCTTTGTTCATTTTATCTTGCCTTTCCGTCTGCACCCGTAAGGGCTATTTTTGAAAGCGCTAATTTCTTTACGCTTTCAATCGGCTTTTTCATAAACATATCAACCGCAAGGCTTCTGTTCGGGTCGTTAAGGCTTTCAAGCGTGCCGTCCGCAAAGGCACAGCATACGTCCGTTCCGATATTCATTTTGCGGATACCCGCGTTTATTGCCGCCTTAACCTGGTCGTCCGGTATGCCCGAGCCGCCGTGAAGAACAAGCGGAATACCGCCCGTTGCCTTTCTTATTGCCGCTATTCTTTCAATATCAAGCTTCGGGGGCTTTTTGTAATGACCGTGCGCGTTGCCCACAAGCACCGCAAGGCAGGTAACGTCTACCTGTTTTACAAATTCCGCTGCTTCTTCGGGGCTTGTAAATTCGTCCATAGCGTCGTCATTGACGCTGCCTATGTGGCCAAGCTCGCCCTCAACACCTACGCCTACCGCTTTGCAGCTTTCCACGATATGCTTTGTAAGCGCAACGTTTTCTTCAAACGGGTGTGTTGAGCCGTCAAGCATAATGCCCGTAGCGCCCAGTCTTAACGCCTTCATAACTTCCGATTCGCTCGGTCCGTGGTCAAGGTGGAAGCAAACCGGCACGGTTGCCTTTTTAGCCGCTGCCAAGATTGCGGGGGCTAAATAATAGCCCACATATTCATTGAAAAGGCGGGGATAAACCTGCATTATAACAGGAGCCTTTGCTTCTTCCGCAGCGTCAAACACGCCCATAACGGTCTCTGTATTGTATACATTAAAAGCGGGTATACAATAATTACCTTTTTCCGCCATTCCGATTATTTCCTGTAATGTTACTAACATTGTATTATTCTCCTAATATCAGATCTTCGATTGAAAGAACGGTTATTTTATCCTGATTAACGGACTTGAGCGCCGCATATTCCGAAACACTGGCTGTTACAACCGCGGTTTCGTGTATGCTTTCAACATTGTAAAGTCTGCGTGCGGCAACCTCTTTTATAACCTCAGGCAGATATTCCGCCATTAAAATATTTCCCGCCCAAACGGTCTCGCGGCGGTTTAAAAGCATTTCGTGCAGCGTGGCATATGCCTTTATTATCTCGCGCGGTTCTTCGGTTTCCTCAAGGTCGCGGGACAACTGATACGGATCCTGGAAAACAACCGTTTTGCCGGTGTTATGCGCCTTTAATTTGCCTTCCTTCAAAAGCATGGCGACAAACGAGGTATATGTAACGGCGTTCGCTTTTACTTCTATGCCGTATTCCTTATAAAGCTGTTTTACGGTTTTAGCGTCGTTCGGGTCGTAAAGCACTACCGTTTTATAATCACCGAATACCTTTGCCGCGGCGTCCATCTGTTTTTTGGTTTCATCTGCCGCGCTTATAAGGAAATCCAGCTGTGAGCCGCTTGCAGGCTCGTCGCAAAGCACGGTAAACTCGGCTCCCGCCTTTTCGAGTACCTTTATTGCCTTAACTGCCTGACAAGATACTTTATAACGTGCGTCCACACCCAGATAAAGGAGCGTATCGGTCTTGGCAGAGTGAGCGGCTATTGCCTTTTTAAGCTCGTCTGAAATTTTGGTTTCGCCATAGGCGTTGCCTGTTTCAAGGCAGTTATCCACAAGTTTGTTTATGTACTCGGGCAGTGCGCCCTCAAGCGCCGCCTTAAGCCTTGTTTCCTTTGTGAACATAACCGGGTCCCAGCCCGTAACGCAAACGTTTACGCAGCCGCCGCAGGTGCAGCACTCGTAAATATTATCCATTATTTCCGAAAGCTCGATAGCGTTACGGTTTACAAGCGAAATACCGAGCGCGCGGGCGCGGGCGGTGCTTCTTTCGTGGCCTGTTGCGTTGCCTATCGGACAGATATGGTGGCACATCCAGCAAAAGCGGCAGGAATCAACATGCTGTTTAGCTTTATCAGATAAATTCATTTTTATTTCCCCCTATTAAAGACCTAACTTAAACGGATTCATAATGCCGTTCGGGTCAAGCGATTTTTTAAGACCCTCAAACACCTGCATTGCGGGGCCGTACTGCTCTTTCATAAGTCTGCCGAGCTTAATGCCCACGCCGTGGTGGTCGTTAACAACGCCGCCGTGAGCCAATGCGGTTCTGACGCCGCAGGTCCAGACAGCCTGATGAAGTCTGAGCGCCTCAACAGGATCCTTCGGAACATCCTTGCCGTCTATAATAAAGCGGTCGTAAACCATTGCGCCCCACTCGTACCAGTGCGAGAAGTGGGCTATAAACTTAGCCTGCGGGAAGTTCTTTTCAATGGCCTCCTTCATCGCCCGGTAAATTTCCTCAATCTTACCGTAGGGGGCAATGGTATCCATTGTGCCGAACATCTGCGGAATATCCATCATATAGCCGGGATAGAAGAAGGTAATCTTCTCTTCCCACCACTTTTTGCCGTAGTCGCTGCCCATATCCTCGGCGCCGTATTTTGCAAAGGTTTTAAGCAGTATCTTCTCCTCAACCTCTACCATTTCGCGGTCGCCCTCGTAAGCGATATTCATAAACGCACCCTTGCGCTCAACGCCTACTATCTTCTTTATAAGCGAAGCGGTTTCCGCCTCGTCGTAAAGGCGCATAACAGAGGGCTTGAACTTCTGCAACAGCTCGCGAGATGCCTTGAAAGCGCCCGTCATATCCTGGAATAAGAATCCGCGGAAACGGCGCTCCTCAGGCTGGTCGAAAATTCTTATCTGAGCCTTTGTTATAATACCGAGAGTACCCTCGGAGCCTATGAATATCTGGTTTAAATCAGGTCCTGCGGCGTGCTTCGGAGCGGACGATGTATTGATTATATCGCCGTTCGGCAGTACAACCTCCATTTGCAGCACCATATCGTCAATTTTGCCGTATTTTGTGGAGCAAACGCCTATGCCGCGGTGCGCCAAAAAGCCGCCCACGGTTGAGCAGGTAAGGCTTGACGGATAGTGCATCGTTGCCTTGCCGACCTCATTTGCCGCCCACTCGATGTGCTTATATATAGCGCCCGTGCCGCACTCTATGTACATACCCTCGGTATTTACCTCGTATATTTTGTTCATACGCTTTGTATCAAGCAGTATTCCGCCGCAAACCGGTATAGCGCCGCCCTGCGTGCCGCCACCCGCGCCCCAGGTGGTAACGGGGAGCTTATAGTAATTGGCAATTTTAACTACCTTTGAAACCTCTTCGGCGTCTTTGGGGCATACGATTATGTCGGCCTCCGGCATACGGCAGCCGCGGTCCGCCCACATACGGGAAAGCCAGTAGTAGTCTACGCTGTGGGTAACCCTGTCTATCGCGCGGGTAGAGCAGTTTTCCTTGCCCACCGCATCCTCAAGCTCGGTTAATATCATTGCAAATAAAAATTCGTTCATCTGATATTGCATTTCTCTGTCTCCTTTAAATTATTTAATCGTTTCATCAACCTTAAGGTTGGGAAAATACTTGCAGAATTCTTTGATTTCTTTTCGGTAATCGCCGCGCATTTCAACAAAGTGGTGAATGTACGGTCCGTCAAGCAGTCTGTCCTCAACCGCCTGAAGATTTTCAAACTCGCCCCATATGTATGTACCGTGGGTCTGCGGTCCCTCTGTCGTGCGGCAAATAAGCGGCAGTACCATATAATCGCCGTGCTCCTGGTCTATACGGGCAACCGTGTACTCGCCGTCTCTTCCTCTGAGCCATGCGCGCTGATTCACAAGGCGCGCCTTTGTGCCCTCAGCCATTTCGCTTACGGGGAACGGTCCGCAGTGCCACAAAAGCTCGGCATTTCTGTTTTCGGGGTGACGCACCGTAAACTCGCCGAACAGCGGTCTGCCTTTACCGAGTGTTGCGCATTTCAAAAGCGCCATTGTCATAGCGCAGTGCATATCGCTTTCGCACGAAACCATAAGTCCCATTTCGTTAAGCAAACCGTAAAGCGCACAGGGGGCTAAGCCGTCAAACATAACAGGCGTTGCAGTCCAGCATTCCGCTGAAAGAACATCAAGGTTAAACTCCTCAAAAAGATGCTTATACATAGCGGTCATTGTCGCCATAGGCTTTATGTATTTGGGTGTCAGGTCGTCAAGCTCGTAATTTGTGAGGAAATACTGCTCGTACTCCGCTATTTCGTCTGCGTAGTCCGTTTCGGCAGTCTTCATTCTCTGCTCGATAATCGCAAAGTTAATGGGGATTATTTTTATGCCGAATTTCTCCATCAGCTCCCCCTCGTTCCATATTACCGAGAAGAACGGGGCGGGGCGCGCTCCTACCTGACCTATGCGCATACCCTTAAAGTTTTTAACCATACAGGCAACGCGCACAAAGCTGTCAAAGCCCGCTTTAAATTCATCAGACTCAACGCGGCAGCACGGCAGGTGCGAAAACGGAATATGATATCTCTGAAACTGTCGCGAAACCCCGAAAAGCCCGCACTGTGAATCGGTAGGCCGCATGCCGTCCTTATAATATTCATCGTCAAGCGGCGCCCACAAAAGCACCGGCTTACCGAGAGCCTTTGCTATGTCCGCCGCCGCCTCTTCGTTACCGAAGTTGCAGTTTATAATAACAACGGCGTCAACCTCTTCCGCTTTGAAACGCTCCACCAGTTCGGCTGCGGATTTATCGTCGAAAATCAAGTCGGAACATCCGAGACCCTTACTGTCTGTAAAGGTTACATTTTCGCTTTTAAAGTTTTTCTCTATGTAGTCAACAAATCTGTGACCGCGTTCCTCTGCCGAAACCCAGGTTAAAAAGGTTTTTGCAGGGCGGTTGGTCGTGTTGCGGCGCATAGGCACAAGACCTATTTTTACTTTATAATCAAGCATAATATCCCCCCGTTTAATTTTACAATTATAAAATACCAAATTAAAGAGCCAAAAGCAACAGCAAAATGAAATTTATTTTTATTTTATTGACTGTTTTTTGAAATAATGGTATAATAATGAAAAATATTTTCATTATGGAGCAAACAATGGAATCTACCGCACATAAAATACGAAAGCTCTACCCCGAAATGGGCAGAGCCGAGAAAAAAATAGCCGATTATATTCTTGAAAACAGCCGCAACATTACCGAATGCTCCGTAACCGAGCTTGCGAAAATCTGCGGCTGCGGTGACGCAACGGTAGTACGCTTTTCCCGCCGTTTAGGTTATGACGGCTTTCAGGCGCTTAAAATAGGTATTGCCGGTGAGCTTGGCTCAACATCTGCCATAAGCAGTGAAATAAAAAGAACAGACAGCTGCTTTGAAATTTTCAAAAAGCGCATAGCGGATATTTCCGTCTCGCTTAAAAGCACCGAAAGCGTGCTTGACGAAGCCACTCTTGAAAACGCTGCAAAGCTGATAATGAACGCCCGCCGCATAGCGGTTTTCGGACTTGGAAACTCTGCGGCGATAGCTATGGATGCCGCGCACAAATTTCTGCGGCTGGGGCTTAACGCGCAGAGCTGCACAGATAACCATATGCAGGCAATAATCGCCTCGCATTTGGATAGGCAAAGTGTTGTGATAGGCATATCACACTCGGGTTCTTCAAAGGATATTGTAGAGGCATTAAAGCTTTCGAAAATCGGCAACGCCGCCACAATATGCATAACAAACTACGCCGCATCCCCCATAGTTGAGGCGTCTGATATAGCGCTGTTTACAAAATCCGACGAAACAAAGCATTCCATCCTCGGAATGAGCTCAAGAATCGCCCAGCTTACCATTTTTGACGCAATATACACATACATAGTTATAAATTCCGATAAAGCGGCGGTGCAGGCGATATACAATACCGAAGTGGCGCTGCAGAACAAAAAATATTAATCTTGCTTTGCAGAACCGTCATCCGCCCTGTAGCCGACCCCTGCCTGATTTTTAATAATATCCGCACTGCCGAGCTTCTTGCGTATGTTCGCAATGTTCACCTGCAGCTTTTTAATGCTGCCGCTGTCGGGGTAATCGCCCCAAACCGCCTTTATAATTTCGCGGTAGGTAAGCATTTTGCCGCTTTCTGCGGTTAAAAGCGCCAAGATATTGTATTCGTTCTGCGTGAGTCTTACCTCACCCTCACCCGAAAAAACGCGCCGCGCTCTGTAATCCACCGTGAGCGTGCGGCTTTTAAAGCTGCTGCCGTCGGAATTCCTAAACGCACGGCTGTTGCGGAGACACACGCGTATTCTTGCCGAAAGCTCCGCTTCGCAATACGGCTTTGTCACATAATCGCTCGCTCCCGCGTCAAGTGCCGCCGCTTTAATATTGCCGTCCGTTTCGGAGGAAAGGATTATTATGGGCGCGTCGGTTATTTCTGTAATCCTGCCTATAAAGCGCAGCCCATCCGTACCCGGCGGCAGAAGCTCCGAGATAACAATGTCAGGCATATGCGATTTAAGTAAAAGCACCGTTTCGGTATCGCTTGCCGCCGATATTACTTTATAGCCCTCGCCCGTGAGCAGCTCCGATAAGCGTCTTTGCGCCTTTATATCCGTATCAACCGTCAAAATTTTAAACTTATTATTGCTCATATCCTGCACCCCAGAACCATTATACGCCAAGCAGCGGGAATTTGCAATAAAATCTTTACCGTTTCTTTACCGAATCGTATGTATAATTAAATGTATCTATATTATAAGGAGATGGTTTTGTGGATCCGCTTCCCCGAAGTAGCAGGGAATTGTATTTAAAGAATTACCGTGCGTATAAAATTCATGCCTCGGTTGCCCGGCGCCAAATGCGCAATGTTAACTGACAAAACGGGTAAAAGACTTATGAATTAAAAACGGAGGTAAATTCTTACAAATGTTAAAACAACTGTTATTACAGCTTATTCTTATTTTTCTCAACGCGTTTTTCGCCGCTACGGAAATAGCGGTAATATCCATAAACGAAAAAAAGGTGCGCGCACTGGCAGAAGAGGGCGATAAAAAAGCCGCAAAAATGCTCAAGATAATTGAGGAGCCCACGCGCTTCCTTTCCACCATCCAAATAGGCATTACCTTAGCGGGCTTTTTGGGCTCAGCTTTTGCGGCGGATAACTTTGCCGAGGGCTTTTCGGCAAAAATAATTAAGACCTTTTCAATTTCCGAAAAGTACACAAGCACCGTCAATACCGTATCGGTAGTGCTTATAACAATTATTCTTTCATATTTTACCCTTATTTTGGGCGAGCTTGTTCCTAAAAGAATCGCCATGAAGCACAAGGAAAAGCTTGCAAACGGCGTTTGCGGCATTATTTCTTTTTTGGCAGCGGCGCTGAGACCCATAATTTGGTTTTTAACCGTTTCCACAAACGCGGTGCTGCGGCTTATAGGTATTGATCCGAGAGAGAAGGATGAGCCCGTTTCGGAAGAGGATATTGTGCTTATGCTTGACGCGGGAGCGGACGAAGGCTCGCTTAATGAAAACGACATTGAGTATATCAAAAATGTTTTCAAGCTTGATACGCTTACCGCAGAAAATGTTATGACCTCTCGCAAATCGATAGTTTCCGTCTCGCTTGACAGCACCGATAAGGAAATAATGGAAATTATCGATGAGGAAGGCTATTCGCGCATACCGGTCTTTGATGACGATATCGACCATATAGTGGGCATACTTCACACCCGCGATTATTTAATAAAGCGCACAGAGCCTGATTTTGATCTTAAATCCATGCTTCACCAACCCGAATATGTGCCCGAAACGGTAAGCCTTGATTCGCTTTTCAAGGATATGCAGAAGACCCACACCCATATGGTGATTGTGGTAAACGAATACGGCGAGACCGCAGGAATTGTCACAATGGAGGATATTTTAGAGGAATTGGTGGGCGAAATATGGGATGAGCGCGATGAGGAGATAACCGAGTTTTCAAAAATCGGCGAAAACACCTATCGCGTGCTTTCCACCGCCTCAATTGAGGATTTCAAGGAATTCTTCTCGATTGACGACGATGAGCTTGAAACCGACTCCACCACAGTGAACGGCTGGCTTACGGAGATGGCGGGCTCTATTCCGGAAACAGGCTATAAGCTTGAATATAAAAATCTTTGCATCACCGTTACCAAGGCCGATGATATTATGACCCACGAAATAACCGTTGAGGTTAAAAACGAAAGCTGCGAAACGGAAGAGGCAAAAGCCGAATAAACTTAAAAACGCCCCGCCGAAAAAACGGCAAGGGGCGTTTTAAAATTGAGGTATTGCTATGTATGACGAACTGACCAAGGTTGATATTGACAAAATGAAGGAGGAGCTTGAATACCGCATAACGGTAGTGCGGCCCAAAATTTTGGAAGAGGTCAAATTCACCCGCAGCTTCGGGGATCTGAGCGAAAATGCCGAGTATCACGCCGCAAAGCGCGAGCGTGGCAAAAACGAAAGCCGAATAAGGTATTTGCGCAATATGATTAAAACCGCAAAGGTTATAAACCCCGAAAGCCGCCCCGATGAGGTGGGAATATTCGATACGGTGGAATACTATGTTGAAGAGGATGACGCGGTCGAAAAGGTTCGCATAGTAACCGCTCTCAGGCAAAATTCACTCGAAAGGCTTATCAGTCGGTTTTCCCCCATGGGCAAGGCACTTATGGGCAGAAAGACGGGCGACCGCGTCTATGTTAGGGTGGACGAGGAGTACGGATATTATATTGTGATACGCTCGATTGAAAAGGGCAGCGACGACGCAAGCCTGGAAATACGGAAATACTGATTACGGACATTGGACCAGAAGATAATATCAAAGCTTCTTTTGCGGCGGAAACGCCGCAATTTTCGTTTTTTCTCAGACGGCGGCAAAAGGCTCCGACCGAGGCGGCAGCCGAAAAAAATCCCCCTGCCCGCAGGCAGGGGGGAGGACAAAAACGGCAGATCCGTTTTTACATTTTTCGATTTATTTTCAGCAAACCTCGGCTATATCAAAAATCTTGCCGGGGAGCTCCTCTTTATCAGCCGAAACGGTGAAAATAAATTCAACGTCCGAAATGGCGGAAACTCTTTCGAGGAAGGCTGCCAATTTATCAAAATCGCGCTCGCCGATTCTGAGGGTTGCGTCACCGAAAATGTGGGTGACATCGTTATTGCCTGCCTTTATTCCTGCTACCATACCGTAGTATTCGCCGTAGCCCGAAATGCCGTAACTCTCGGCGTCGATAAGACGCGCCTTGTGTGTTACCGAATATGTCAGGGTATCGCCTTTTTCAATGCATACGACATTGCCGAGGCTTTGTTCTGTCGCGGCATTTACCATATCCACTAATTTTTTGGTTTTACCCGAGCCTTTTTTTCCGATAATGAGTTTAATCATTTATACCAACTCCTTTTATATTTAACTGCCTGCGGCAGCTTTTTTACCCGTTAAGGCGCGCTTCAAGCTCCGCCTTCTGAGCCTCATAGCCCGGCTTGCCGAGCAGGGCGAACATATTCTTTTTATAGCTTTCAACACCGGGTTGATCAAACGGATTAACTCCGAGCATATAGCCCGAAACCGCGCATGCCTTTTCAAAGAAGTAAATAAGTCTGCCGAGGTTTTCTTCATCCGGCTTATCAACGTTTATAACGAGATTCGGCACGCCGCCGTCGGTATGCGCCAAAACCGTGCCCTCAAATGCCTTTGAGTTTACATATGACATGGTTTTACCGGCAAGGAAGTTAAGGCCGTCGCCGTTGTCCGCATCCTCTTCGATAACAACATCCTTATCGCTTTCACCGAAGGTTACAACCGTTTCAAACATTAAGCGGCTGCCGTCCTGTACGAACTGACCCATTGAGTGAAGGTCGGTTGAGAATGTAACGGAGGCCGGGAAAAGACCCTTGTTGTCCTTGCCCTCGCTCTCGCCGAAAAGCTGCTTGAACCATTCCGCCATCATAGTAAAGCGGGGCTCGTAGCTTACGAGCAGCTCAACCGATTTACCCTTGCGGTAAAATGCATTGCGGAGAGCCGCGTATAAATAGCAGTCGTTTTTATAAATATCGGGTTCGTTGTAATCCTTCATAGCCGCCGCGGCGCCCGACATAAGAGCGTCTATATCCGCACCCGCAGCCGCAATCGGTAAAAGACCCACAGCAGTGAGAACGGAGAATCTTCCGCCCACATCATCCGGTACAACAAAGCACTCGTAGCCCTTTTCATCAGCCAGCTTTTTAAGTGTACCGCGCGCCTTATCGGTGGTGCAGTAAATTCTCTTTGCGGCTTCTTCCTCGCCGTACTGCTTTTCAAGCAGATCGCGCAGGACTCTGAAGGCGACCGCCGGCTCGGTTGTGGTACCTGATTTTGAAATAATGTTTACCGAAACGCGCTTGCCCTCGCACAGCTTTACAATATCCGAAAGATATGCGCCGCTTATGCTGTTGCCGGCAAAATAAATTTCGGGGCCCTCGCCCTTTAACTGATTGTAGAACGGTCCCTTTAAGAACTCGATAGCAGCACGCGCGCCGAGGTATGAGCCGCCGATGCCGATAACTATGAGGATATCGGTATCCTTGCGGATTTTTGCGGCTGCCGCTTTGATTCTCGCAAATTCCTCTTTATCGTAATTTACTGGCAGGTCTACCCAGCCTAAGAAGTCGTTGCCGAGACCTGTTTTGTCATTTACAAGCCCGTGAGCCGCAGCAACCTGCGCTTCAAGACCCTTGACATCATTTTCCCTGATGAACTGTTTGGCATACGCCGAATTAAATTTAATAGCCATTTTAACCCCTGGATTCTTTAAATTTTAGTTTCCTGTTTATATATTACAATAAATCCCCGACTTTTTCAAGTGCGAAAAGCGATATTCATTAAAAGTTTTCATAATTGAAATAATCCTTTTAAAATCCGCCGCAGTGAAAAGCCGAGCGAGAGCCTTTCCACGTCCTCTGCCGCCGTTACGGGAATTTCGCCCAGGGTTTCGTCGCCAAGCTTTACGGTCACTGTGCCGACCGCCGCGCCCTTTCTTACGGGAGCGGTTATATTTTCATTAAAGCTTATTTCCTGTGTAATGTTTCCCTTTGCGGTTTTAGGCAGCAAAACGCTTAATTGCTTTTCCGCGCTTATTGCAATTTTCCTTTTCGTTCCCTTTGCTATATCAAGCTCTTTTGTATCCCCGAGGTCCGCGCTTATAACCGAATAATTGTAATTCGCAAAGCCGTAATCAAGCAGCTTTTTGGCGCCGTTAAAGCGATCCTTTGTGGTTTCGCCCGCCATTACCACCGCCACAAGCTCAAGCCCATTGCGTTCGGCGGTTGCCGAAACGCAGTATTTGGCGGTAGATGTGGTGCCGGTTTTAAGCCCGGTGGCGCCCTCATAAAATCTTATAAGCTTATTCGTGTTCACAAGCTCGCTTTTGCCGTCGCGCAGGCTATCCATCCAAACGGTGGTGTAGTCCTTTATAAGCGTGTGCTTTATAAGCGCAGAGGACATTACGGCAACATCATAGGCAGAGGTCAAATGTCCTTCTGCATCAAGCCCGGTGCAGTTTTTAAAATGGGTGTTGGTCATTCCAAGCTCCGCCGCCCGCTCGTTCATAAGCGCCACAAAGCCCTCCTCACTGCCCGCAACCGCCTCGGCAAGCGCGGTGCAGGCGTCATTGGCGGACGCTATTACCGAAGCCTTAAGCAAATCGTTCACGGTCATGGTCTCCCCGGGTTCCAGCCATATTTGCGACCCGCCCATAGAGGCGGCGTGCTCGCTTGCGGTAATTACCGTTTCAAGGGATAGATCTCCGCGGTCAATAGCCTCCATAACAAGCAGCAGCGACATTATTTTGGTAATGGAAGCAGGCGGCAGCTTTTCATCGGGATTGTTTTCATAAAGCACCCTGCCGGTATTCGGCTCCATAAGCACCGCCGACTTTGCCTTTATATCCAGCGTCTGCCCTATGGCGGCGTTTACCGGGGTGTTATCGAGCGGAACATTGATATCGGAGATATCGCATTCGCTCGATACCGTGACAGCGCCCTTTGCAAAAACAGTCACACCTCCGATACACAAAACAACCAAAAACAACGATATTATTCTTTTCAAAGCGGAACACTCTCCTTTAATAGAAGGATATGCCGCGGTACGGTTCGTTATGCCGTCCTCACGCGGGGAGACAGAATAAAACGCATTTAAAAAAACTTGTAAGTTGAAGAAAAGTGTGTTAAAATAAAATTTATGAATAATCTGATTCTTAAAGGCGGAATGAATATGTGCGAAAATAATTCGGCGGAAGCTAAAAAACGTGTTTTGAGCTGCATACAGCCGAGCGGCATGCTTACCCTCGGCAACTACCTCGGCGCGCTTAAAAACTGGGCGGCAATGCAGGCGGAATTCGATTGCTTTTTTGCCGTTGCGGATCTGCATGCAATAACGGTGCGGCAGGAGCCCGCAAAGCTTCGCAGTCAGATATATTCCACCTACGCCATACTTTTGGCGCTCGGAATAGACCCCGAAAAAAATACCGTTTTCATTCAGTCGCAGGTGCCCGAGCACGCCGCCCTTTCGTGGCTGCTTTCCTGCTATACCCAGTTCGGCGAAATGTCAAGAATGACCCAATTCAAGGATAAAAGCAAAAAGCACCCCGATAATATAAATGTCGGTCTGTTTTCGTACCCCGTGCTTATGGCGGCGGATATTCTGCTTTATAAGCCCGATCTGGTGCCGGTGGGGGCGGATCAGAAGCAGCACCTTGAAATTGCGCGCGATATCGCTATCCGCTTCAACAATATTTACGGTGATGTTTTCACCGTGCCCGACGGATATATACCGAAGGCCGGGGCAAGAATAAAATCGCTTCAGGATCCCTCGAAAAAAATGTCGAAATCGGACGACAACGCAAACGCCTGGGTTGCCTTGCTTGACGACCGCGATACGATAATCCGCAAATTTAAGCGTGCCGTTACCGATTCGGACTCGGAAATCAGAATGTCCGACGATAAGCCCGGCGTTTCAAATCTTATAACGATATATTCCGCAGTTACGGATAAATCGGTTGCCGAGGTCGAGCGCGAGTTTGCGGGCAGGGGCTACGGCGAGTTCAAGCTTGCCGTCGGCGAAGCAGTGGCTGACGCTTTAGCCCCGATAAAGCAGCGGCATGATGAGATAATCGGAGATAAAAAAGAGCTTGAGCGCCTTTATAAGGAGGGTGCTCAAAAGGCGGAATACATCGCCCGCAAAACCTACTTCAAGGCAATGAAAAAGGTCGGGTTCGTGCTATGAGCTTTCCGCTTATAGGAAACAGCGGCGTGCAGAACGCGCTGACCGCCGCAATCAAAGCCGACCGGCTGCCTCATGCCGTGCTGATAGAGGGGGATAAGGGCACAGGGCGGCACACCCTTGCAAAATTTATTGCCTGTGCCGCGGTATGCGGCGGGGAGGATAAGCCCTGCGGCGAGTGCCGAGACTGCCGCCTTGAAAGGGCGGGAACACACCCGGATATTCACACGACCGCCCCCGAGGACGGCAAAAAGAATATAACCGTAGCCCAAATACGGGCGCTCAGAAGCGATGCTTATGTAAAGCCGCATATGTCGGTTCGCAGCGTTTTTATAATAGATTCGGCGGATACCATGAACGAGCAGGCGCAGAACGCGCTTTTAAAGGTGCTTGAGGAACCGCCCGGCTCCGTGCTTTTTGTTTTGATTGCGGAAAACAAGGCGGCGCTGCTCGATACGGTAATATCGCGCTGCACGGTGTTTTCGCTCTCGCCGCCCGAAATTTCCGAGGCGGAAAAATATCTTGCGGCGGGTGAGGAATTCCCCCCCGAACGGATAAGCTCCGCACTCCGGGAAGCGGGAGGAAATATAGGTGTTGCGCTGGCTTATCTTTCGGGTTCTTCCGATAAGGCGGCAGCTGCCGCAGAGGAATTCATAAGTCTTTTGCTTGCTTCCGATGAACTCGGAATGCTGAAGGTGACATCGCGGTTTGAAAAAAATCGGGTCGAGGCGGACGCCTTTCTTCGCGAGCTTAAGCTTGCCGCCGCGTCATCCCTTAAAAAAAATCTTTCAAACCCGCTCACCGCAAGAACACTGTCGGTTTTTTATACCGAGATTGACGGCTTTGAGCAAAGCCTTACAACAAATGTTAATTTGAGTCTGCTTTTCGCGGCGCTTGTCTGCAAAGCGACCGAAATCAGCTGACGGAGGAGTATATGACAGAAATAATATCCGTAAAATTCAAGGAAAACGGCAGGGCTTATTCATTTGATCCCGCCGGAATCACCGCCGAAATCGGCGAATCGGTTATAGTTGAGACCCAAAACGGCACGGAGATGGGCACGGTCAGCGCCGCAAATCACGAGGTGGATAACGGCGCGATCGTAAAGCCGTTACGCAAGGTGCTCCGCAAGGCGACCGAAAAGGACATGGCTCGCCGCGATGAAAATAAAAGGAAGGAAAAGGAAGCCTTCGGAATCTGCGAGGAGCTTGTTTCGGCTCACAAGCTCGATATGAAGCTGGTCGATGTGGAATATTCCTTTGACGCCGGCAAGATTGTTTTCTTCTTCACCTCCGACGGCAGGGTGGATTTCCGCGAGCTTGTAAAGGATCTTGCATCGCGCTTCCACACCCGCATTGAGCTGCGCCAGATAGGCGTGCGTGATGAGGCGAAAATGCTCGGCGGACTCGGAATCTGCGGCAGACCCTATTGCTGCAAACAGTTTTTAAATGATTTCCAGCCGGTTTCCATTAAAATGGCAAAGGAGCAGGGACTTTCGCTCAATCCCACCAAAATTTCGGGCAGCTGCGGAAGACTGATGTGCTGCTTAAAATACGAGCAGGACGCCTATGAATATCTGAATTCGCTGACTCCCGGTGTCGGTGCAACCGTTAAAACACCGGAGGGCAACGCTGTCGTGACCGATGCGAATCTTATGACCGGTTATCTTACCGTCCGCCTGACAGACAGCGATTCCATGCCGTTTAAGATACACCGCGACGATGTGAAGCGGATTTCGCGCTTTAAAAAGCGCCCCAAAAGGGATTCGGAATAAAGAATTCGGCGGTAATATCTCTGCATCGAAGTCACAACAGAATAGTTATATAATTATTCTGTTGACAGCAAATGATTGCCTCCCCGGTGTTTGGGTGCGGGTGTCCGGCGGACGCCTCTGCGAAGCATAAGCACCGACCGAGACGGCAGCCGTATGGATGCCGAAGGGGTTGTTACAAGCTTAAAATGATCAGAGAGCCGATTTATATACCGAAACTGTATTTTGCATATTTAATCTTTAATCTGTAAATAATGTCTACTGAATAATTGCATTAGCAAATGCAATTATATAAAATCGAG
>URNB01000004.1 GCA_900549055.1 uncultured Oscillospiraceae bacterium | reverse complement strand
CACCGCCCGATAAGGTCACGCCGCCGCCCGAATTTTCATAAAACGGTTTATCCTTAACAATTTCTTTTAAAACCTCATCTGTTGTATATTCCTTACCGCAAATTTTGCGCGCGTCTGCCGGGCAGTAAAGCTCGCATCTGCCGCAAAAATCACAGCTTTGCAAATGATTCGGGCATACTTCGCGGCATTTGCCGCAGCCGATACACTTACTCTTATAAAACATCATTTGTTTTTCAAATGACTGACTTTCCGGGTTGTGACACCATACGCAGGAAAGCGGGCAGCCCTTTAAAAATACCGCTGTTCTTATTCCCGGTCCGTCAACATAAGAATTGCGTTCAATATCAAAAATCATAGCGGAAAGCATTATATTACTCCTTTTGAATTGTTCGTCTGATAATATCATCCTGCAGCGGCTCATTAAGATTTACAAAATAATCCGAAAAGCCGGAAACTCGAACGCGCAGATTTTTATATTTTTCGGGTGCTTTTTTAGCTTTAAGCAGGGCTTCCCTTGAAACATATGTAAGCTGAAAATGAACGCCGCCGTTTTTAAAATACGTTTCAAGCAAATCAGCTGTTTTATTAAAATTGGTGTCGTTTTTAATTAACTGCTCATCAAGCATTATATTGGTGACGGTACTGCCGCAGCCTATGGCGTTCGGGTCAACCCTTGCAATGGAATTAAGCAGTGCTGTAAGTCCGTTTCGGTCTTTTCCTTCGCTCTGACCCAAACCGAATTTGAGCGCGTCACCTGTGTATCTTCCGTCCGGCGTTGCCGCCGTTTTCTCGCCGAACCACTGATGGTGCGGGTTGTAACCTATTAAATCGCCTACAAGCCGGTGGTAACCGAATAAATTTGTTTTATCCTTGAAAAATTCATACAGACTTTGATAAAACCTTTGTGCTATGCTGTTGGAACGCTCGGTATCGTTTCCGAAAAAATCACCTTTCTTAATTATGAGCGTGCGCAGATTCTCAAATCCGCTCCAGTTTGCCTGAACTGCCGCTATAAGCTCTTGCATAGTAACGATTTTTTCATCATATACAAATTGCTTAACTATTATCAGTGAGTCAATTACATTTGCTATACCCACATATTGGGGCGAGGCTATTGTAATATCCCCGGAACCCTGGGTAGGGCTTTTGGCTTTTTCAATGCAGCCGTGGAAAAACGGCGCCGATAAATAGTTTATATCCCTTGCTTTTACGCTGTTATATTTATCATCGTATTCGCATGCGATTGTAAGATCGGAAAAAAGTTCTTTTGAAAATACCTTGTAGTATTCTTCAAACGATTTAAGAGGAATTATTTCATTGCTCTTTTTGTGGAAAAGCGTTTCGGTGGAACGCGCAATATTTACTACCGAATTACCGCCGGTAACAACTCCCGGAAACGCCGGCTCATTACAGCCCACAGTTGTATATCTGACTGCCTCTTTAAAGGGGAATTTGCAAATTTCGGTGTAACACTTTATCCTTTTTTCATCATTTTGGAAGGCAATTCTTTTGTTAGGGTCTTTGCGTTCGCAGTCAAGTGCAAATCTGAAAGCCTCTTTAGGCGTTTTGGCTGTCCATCGCAATGTTACCTGCGGTATCCATGTGGGCAATTCAAGCAAGCTTTCAAGAATAAGCCTTGAAAGACCGGTAAATCCGTCGCTTCCGTCCGGCAGATAACCGCCTATGCAAAAGTGCGATTCCCCGCCGCGCGTGAACCAAGCCGAGGTTATGGGCGTTGCCGCTTGGAGCATTAAAAACAGCTCCTGCAGGTACTCTTTTGCTTCATCACGGGTTAAGGTACCGTTTTTTAAGTCATTATCGTAAAACGGCTGCAAATATCTGTCAAGCGTTCCAAGGCTGTCAGGGTCTGCCGCAAAACAAATATAAATTGTTAAAACCGCCTCATAAAACGAGGTTGGCGCCTTCTCAGGCACTCTTTTAAGTGTCTCGGATAAGGTAATAAGGTTTTGTTTATATTCGCCGTTTTCAGTGCTTTCTGCTGCTTCGGCAGCTTTTTCGGAGCATTTATGCGCCCAGCTTATAAGCGTTAAAACAACATTTCTGACCGCCCGCAAAAATTCTTTTTCTTTATTATCTGTATGTTCGGTAAGGGAGCTGTCAATTTCCTCTATTATCCCCGATAAGCCTTTTTTCAATACCTTCTCATAGTCTGCCGTTGCGTGCTGCCATTCAAATGTTGATAAATTGTAAATCGGCTTTAAGTAAAAAGCATCTACAACCGATTTGCAATTTTTGTTTCCAATTCGTCTGAAAATATCGCCCACAACCGATTCGTCACAGTTGAAAAAGCCGGTCATTTTTGAGCATTCGTATAAAACGGGCTCTTGATTCATTATAAATTCGCATAACCGTTTTGATTCCATTTGCTCCCGCGATAAAAATATATCTTTGCGGTCAAATTCAGTCTTCTTTGGCTGTGCATACATTTTTCCGCCGAGAGTCAGCTCTGTGAGCTTTTCAATTCTTTTGTTCATAAAATACACCCTTTCAAGCATATTTTACCGAATATTGATTGAAAGTAAATTCATAAAAAAGCATTTTTATACTTTTCGGCATAAAATATTTTTTATCGGCTTGCTTTTTTTCACCGAACATCTTACAATATTAAGGTCGGGGGGGAGAATATATGAATGCAAATTTTATAATTACAAAAATTGAAAACATAATATATGTTGATAAAAACCAATATCCCGAAAGGGTTTCGGCATTTTGCGGCAACCTGCCTAATTGCGAGCTTATATATCATATTTCAGGTAAAATGAGTGTTTATTTTAACGGGAAAACCGAAATGTGCGATGATAATACGTTAAGATTTTTACCAAAGGGTGAAAATAGAGGATATACTGTAACAAGAGAGGAAAACGGTGATTGCATTGATATATTTTTCGACACCGATAAACCCATTTCATCAGAAATGTTTACAATTAAATTAAATAACGGTACAGCAGCGGCGCCTATTTTCAAGAAAATTTTTTCATTGTGGGTTGCAAAACGTGACGGATATTATTTTGAATGTATCTCGT
This sequence comes from uncultured Oscillospiraceae bacterium, assembly GCA_900549055.1. Classification (GTDB taxonomy): domain Bacteria; phylum Bacillota; class Clostridia; order Oscillospirales; family Acutalibacteraceae; genus UBA737. The sequence goes on along the minus strand of URNB01000004.1, from coordinate 43,734 downwards.
TGCTTTACAAGGTCTTTGCGATGCTTCAAAAACAAACCTATCTGCCTGAAAAGCAATACAAAAAAATCAAGCCCGCCATAGATTACATAAATGAAAATTTTACAAACGGTAAATTATCGGTCGGCAAGCTTTCCGCAATTTGCGGAATAAGCGAATCCGCGCTTAAAAAGCTTTTTATAAAAAAATTCGGAATGCCTCCCGTAAGATACATAATACAGCTTAAAATAAACTATTCATGCGACCTGCTGCGCTCCGGGTTATATTCTGTTTCTCGGGTTTCTCAAATATGCGGTTACGGCAATGTGTATTTTTTCAGCCGACAGTTTAAAGAAAATATGGGAATTTCTCCGTCGGAATTCATTAAAAAATATAAATCCTCGAAATAGCGGTGGAAAATATTCGCATCATCGCCCGACGCTTTCCTTCCGATACCTGATTGTTTTGGTGTCGGGAGTTTTTATATTTGCATATTTTCTGCCGAGCGCCGAATATTTTTTGTGCCGTTCGGGGGGATTTTTTTCAAAATAAGCGCCAAACGGTAACCTTTTTCCGCTTTTTTGATATACTGTTATTAAGAGCCGACGGAGAGCGGATATATCGGAGGGATGCGAAATGCGAAGGCAAAGAGGCTGCGGCTGCAACAAGGGACTTATGGGTCTGACATTTGCCTGCGGGCTTCTCATAAGCTGCTTTTGCCCGCCGAAATTTCTTGTCGCGGTGCTTGCGATATGGGTTATTATTCTCGGCTTCTCCGGCAGACGGTGCTGATTATTTTCTCGGGAGGTCTTTTTTGTGAAGGTCGTTTTATTTAAGAGCCCTAAATTTTTAAGCGGAATTTTAAGAGTGCTTTTCGGAATCAAAAAGCAAAACGGTTAATACATAGCAGTTCACTTACTGTTTTGCCTGAATTTCAGCTTCGGTGTATCGAATTTTAACTTCGCACCGAAGCTTTTTTGTTTTTTTGCTGTAATTTATCGTGAAAAAGTAAAAAAACAGACGATTTTCCGTCGATTATCGATGTCGAATGGTGATAAATGCAGTCTTTTAATGTTATTTTTATGGAATTATGCACTATTTTTGTATTATCACTTGAAATTTATGTGAGAATGTGGTAATATGTGTAAAACAAGTTAATTTGGGAGGAACTTGAAAATGGGAAAGAAATTAAAAATTGTAATTGCGGAAGACGGCACAGAGCTTGGGAAAAGCTGCGAGAAGGCTCTTAAAAGCTACGGTATGGATGTGATCATGTGCGACAAGAGCGGTACGCAGCTGCTTGAAAAGATCAAATCGGAGAAGCCCGATGTAGTGCTTGCCGATATTTTTATGCAGAATCTCGATATTTTGGGCGTGCTTGATGCCATTCACAAAACGGACGCCGCAAGCAGGCCTATGGTAATGGCGATGTCGAGCTTTGATAATCCACGCCTTGAAAAGGAAACGCTTGAAGCGGGAGCAAGCTATTATTTTTTAAAGCCGTTTGATATAAATACAATGGCGGAAAGGATAATCCGTCTTTCGGGCTGGCGGAACGAAATTTCGCCGGTTGTGGTAAAGGACAATGTGGTAACCGACCCCGAGCTTGAGCTTATGGTGACCGAAATCATTCATCAAATAGGAGTCCCGGCGCATATAAAGGGATACCATTATTTGCGGGAGGCAATAATTCTTTCGGTCAAAAACAGCGAGATAATAAATTCCGTAACCAAGCTTTTGTACCCGACGGTCGCAAAGCACCACGGGACAACCTCCTCTCGCGTGGAAAGGGCAATACGCCACGCAATAGAGGTGGCATGGGATAGGGGTGATATCGATGTTTTAAATTCATATTTCGGCTATACCATTCAGAACGACCGCGGCAAGCCGACCAACAGTGAGTTTATCGCAATGATAAGCGATAAGCTGCGGCTGAGGCTGAAGATAAGCTGAAATACATACGGCATTTTACAGGCATAACCCCGGCAAAGAAAAATAAAAATTTCAAAGGAGAAAGCTGAAATGTCAAGTATTAAAAAAACAATGTCCGCACTGCTGGCAGTCGGAATGCTGGCGGCAAGCGCGGTAACGGCGGCGGCGGAAAACGCCGAGCCTACCATGCCGGATCTGACGGGGCAAAGATATCTTACGATTGACGAAATATCTCCCGGCACATCCGTGCGGAGCTTTTCGGAAACGGTCAAGCTCTCCGAAAATGAGGAAATGAGGATATATAACGACGGCGGGATACGCCTTTTTGCGGGAGATTACATAGGCAACGGCACTTCGGTAATAATTTTTGAAAACAGCGATATCAAAGAGGTATACCGAATCAAGCTTTACGGCGATTTGAACGGTGACGGTCTTATAAACGCGGCGGATATAGCCGAAATGCGCAAGACCGCCATGTCGCTCGGCGTGCCCGATGACCCCACCGTGAGCGATATTGACGCCGACGGCGAAACAAATATAATAGACCTAATAAAGCTCAAAAAATACAGGGCGGGCATATGCGAGCTTTCGCAGGGCAGAATGCTCGCCGCATCCTCGCGCTTTACAAATCGCGCCGTTTCATCGGTCGAGGGCTATGAGGAGAGCTTTGAGGATTTGTCCGTAGCCTCAAAGGATATTGAGCTTACCTTCGGCAGATATTATAATTCGGAGGAAACAGACGGCAATATGCTCGGCGGCGGCTGGACGGCATCCTTTGAGGGCTGCGTCAGCTTATCCGACGGCTCTGCCACCGTTCGTATTTACGGCAGAGCACCGCTTACATTTAAATATGAAAACGGGAAATATACCTCTTCAAGCAGCCGTGCAAGGCTTGAAAATTCAAGCAACGGCTTTGTTTTTACGGATGAGAGCGGCATTAAATACACCTTTGGCACAGCCGGCTTTCTTGTTAAAATAACGGATAAAAACGGCAACAATACCGAAATCGGAGTAAACAGTGCCGGAAAAATACAAAAGGTCACCGACAGCGTAGGCAGAGAATATCTTTACGCCTATAATGAGTCGGGTCGCCTTTCCTCAGTTACCGACTGCATGCAGCGCACCGTCGGCTATACATACGATGAGGACGGAAAACTGTCGTCCGTTATCGGGGTGCTCGGCACGGTCACCGAGAGCTATTTGTACAATGCGGACGGCAGGCTTGTAAGGATATCCGATGCCTTCGGCAACAGAATAACCGGAATTGACTATGACGAAAGCCGCAATGTTGCATCCGTTACCGACAGTGACGGAGTAAAAACCGAATATTCCTATGATACGGCGGACAATTCGGTCACCCTATCCCGCAATAATGAAATCACAGAGCGGCGGGTATACAACAGATACGGCTATCAGACCGCGTCCGAAACCGCAGACGGAACGCAGAGAACCTATTACTGCAACGCCTATGGCGATATCGCGCTGACAGAGGATAATGACGGAAACAAAACCTTTTATGTTCATGACCTGCGCGGAAATATATTAAAAACCGAAACGGTAACCGATGAGGGCACCGAAACCGAAACAAATAGGTATGACGAGTCGGGCAATCTTATAAAATCGGTATCAAAGGATTCCGCGGCGGAATACACCTATGACGGCAGCGGCAATGTGCTGACCGCTAAAAAAACGGCGGAGGACAAGCAGGAGGAAACCACCGTTTATACCTATAACCCCGACGGCACGGTAAGCACCGCAGTGACAGACGGGAAAGTCTCCGCATACACCTATAACGAAAACGGTTATTTAACGCGCGAGGAGGCAGACGGCGCCGTTAAGGCATACACCTACAATTCGGTAGGCTGGCAGACAAGCGAGACCGCAGACGGCAAAACCGTTTCCTACAGCTATAATTTAAACGGCGATAAAATAAGAACGGCTGAAAACAACACCGTTAAAAGCCGAACCGTATATGATAATTACGGAAGAATCAAGCAGCAGATAAGCGAAGCCGAATACAATGCTTCATTTGACGCGCTCAACACTTCTTCAGCCGACAGCTATACCGATACCGCGGCGGGGATCCGCTATTATTACGGCACGGACGGAAGGCTCACGCAGATAAAGGCGGGCTGCTATGCCGTCTCTGCCAACGCCGACAACCGCGTAACAAGCGTGACCGCCGGGAACACGGTGCTGGCGCAGTATGATTACGACAACGACGCCCAAAGCCTTATTTCCGCAGTTAATTACGCCAACGGTCAAAGCATAGCATACAATTATAATTCCGCGGGAAACATCGAATCGCTCTATTACGGCGATACTCTCGCCTATACCTATGCTTACGACAGCGGGAACACCCTCATCTCAAAAACAAATCATATAGATAATGTAAGGACGGTTTATTCTTCTGACGGCGTTACCGTCGGCACAATCAATTCGGACGGAACGCTGAACGCCGAATACAACCGCATTTACGAGCGGCTGAACAGAACCTCTTCAACCTCCGGCATGATAACCACCGACGGCTTCGAGCCTGCCGCAGACGGCGGGGAAGCCGAGCTTGAAAGAATAACCGAAAGCTTTGCGGGCAGCAGCTTCTCAACCGATTATTATGAGGATTATTTGACCTACGGCAGCATTACCCGCACCGAGGAAAAGACCGACGGTACGGTCTCCGGTGTGACCGTGAAAAACGGAGGCAACAAACTGTACTCCGAAGAATATACTTATAATGACGACGGACTTATAGCCACCGTCACCGTTTCCGACGGGCGCACCTATGCCTACACATACGATGAAAACAAAAACATCATTTCCGTGGCAAAGACCCAGAAAACCGCCGCTGACAGCGGCAGCCAATCCTCTGGCGGCGGAAAGCTGGGCGGCGAGCTGTTCGGTGAGCTTCGCTATTATTACGATTCGCTCGGTCAGCTTATCCGCACGGACGATGAGGAGAACGAGCGCACAACGGAATATATTTATGACGGCAACGGAAATATCACCGCCGTAAAGACATATTCGCTGCACGAAAAGGATGAGCCGCTTTCCTCGCCGATTTCGGTTAAAAGCTTCGGCTACAGTACCGACGGCTGGACCGATATGCTCACCTCATACGACGGCAATGCCGTAACGCATGACGCGCTTGGTAATATTTTAAGCTTTAACGGTTATACTTATACCTGGCAGGCGGGGCGCCGACTTGCGGGTATGACAAACGGCACAAATACCTACGGCTATAAGTACGACGATAACGGCATCCGCACCGAAAAAACCGTGAACGGCGTCACTACGCATTACCTCACGGTTGACGGCAGAATCACCGGTCAGTATGACGGAACCGACACCCTTTATTTCCGTTACAACGCCGATAATTCACCTATCGGCTTCAGCTTAAACGGCGAGGAATATCTTTATTTAATGCCTGCTGAACAATTCAAAAGTACCTTAACCCGAGCATGTTGGTGTAAACTTTTGAATTGTTCAGGTGCAAGGTTTTTGCGCAATTTTGCGAAAAAACCTTGCACTTTAAAAAGAATCACATTTTGATTCTTTTTAAAATCAGGCGACAATCAATGGATACTGACGGTCAAAACAAAGGTTTTGACCCATAAAATCGAGATTTTAACTCGATTTTATATAATTGCATTTGCTAATGCAATTATTCAGTAGACATTATTTAAAAAATATTCAGGGCGATGTTGAAGAAATAGTTGACAAAAACGGTAATTCTGTGGTAAAATATGCCTATAATGAGTGGGGAAAGCTGCTTTCCGTAACCGGCTCTATGGCAGCTGCCGTGGGTCGGATAAACCCGATAAGATACCGTGGGTATTATTATGACGGCGAAACCGGATATTACTATCTTCAGAGCCGCTACTATAACCCTGATATTTGCAGGTTTATTAATGCGGATGAACCGAGTTATGTTACAATAAGCGCCGAGAAAACAAATTATAATCTGTTCGCGTATTGCGCAAATGATCCTGTAAATTATATCGATCCAACTGGAGAAGTTTCTATAGGTGCGATTGTTGGCGGAATAATTGGATTTGGTATCGGCGCTTTAATAATGCCTATTTTCGCTAATTATCTCAACTTGCGTGGGTGGGGACGGTCGTTATTTATTGCCGGCGGTATGGCAGTTGTAACTGCATTAGGATCTTTACTTGGATATTATTCCGGTAAGGCTTTGGTTACATTATACGCAAGAGGCGGAATTTTTGCTCAAAAATTAAATTCTGCAATAGCGAGGGTAATAAGTAAAATTACAGGAGCCTCTATTGCTATGCGGCAGGAAATGGTTGGACTTTAAATCTGCGTAAAATTACATTGCGTATTATGTCTTCGGGTGGAGGAAGAACAAATTATTTTAGAATTTCAATTTTAAATAAAGGCGCTCTTACATTGGCAGGCAAATTTTCAAGTGATAGAGCCCTTACACATATCCCAATAACTTTACAGAATATAGTTAAAGTTATTAGTTTGATTTTCAAATATAGGTAATGAAATGGAAATAGATAATCTTTTTAATCCGTTTTGGGATTGCATTATAAAAAATTCGACATACAATCCATTTGAGGGTGTTTTTGAATTTGAGGTCGTCTGCGATGATGAGATACATAAAGTATCATTTTTAAATATATCGACATTCGTTTACTTCAATAATATAACAAATACTTTTGAGCAGGATGACTATAAAGAATTATCTTCTATTGTATTCAAGGATAGAAAAGCGAAATTTTCAAAAAGTGCTCCCAAATGGTTGACGCACTATTCACTTGATTTCAATGTTTCTATTGAGGTTATACGCAGAACAATATTAATAAAGTGCGACAGCGTAAAAGTTGATGATAACTTATATCAGTTAAGTGTTCAAAAACCAAATTCACAATAAAGATTGATACCGAAACGGATAACCTTTTTGACGGTGAGTATGACGAATCGGTATTCGTTCGTCAGGAAGACGAACAGGCGAATTAATTTCAGCTAAACAAATGTACCGCAATGCGGCTGCGGTACATTTGCCTATCGTACTTTTGGGGGGATGCCGAAGGTGAAGTGCAAGTACATATTGTTTATATCGCTGCGGTCTTGGCGGCTGCAGCCGCACTTGTATTTACATATTGGTTTTTGACCTTGAATCGAAGCTTTTCCTCGCCGCAGGCTTTTCCCGAGCTAAATGCGGAATGGCTCTCGGCGAAACCGAATATAAGGGTCTTTTCGGATGAGGAAGGCAATTTGTCCGGTGAATTTTATATTGATGATGCCGTCTTGAATTTGAGATTTTACTTAAGAGACGATTCCGTATCGGTTTATCTTCCCGAATATGAAGATTACCTATTGTTCGGCAATTACTCAATTAAGAAAAACGGAGATATAATTATTAAGGATATTTCCTCCGACAGTGAATTTTGGGATTCCGATATTGCGGAAATAGCATTGAAAACGCTCAAAAAGTGATTTTTTAATATCACAGAGGTACTGAAAATGAAAACAAAAAAGAAAATTTTGCTTTCGGCGGTGCCGATAATTGCGGTCGCGGCAGTGCTTTTATCGCTAATGCTTCTTCGCGGTGGCAGGCTGGCAGTCGGCTCCGAAGAGCCTGCGGAAGTCCGCTTTGCCGATTCGGTATATACCTTAAGCTCCGATGATACGGAAGAATTAAGGGGCATTTTTGCCGGCAAAAGGCTGTATCGCGATAATCCGTCATGCGGCTTTGATGAAAACGCATCGGTTAAATTCGGCGACTCGCAAACCTTTTGCATTGCGAAGGATACCTGCCCGATAGTATATTGGAAGGAAAAGGACGAATATATAAAACTCGGCGAAGACGAAAAAACGCAATTATACGATTTGTTGAAGCCTTTCGGCTTTTCGTTCCCGTGTGTTTAGTGTGAGTTGAAAGAGCGCTGATTGCTTTGCGTTTTGAGTGAATGTTAAAAATAAAAAAAACGGATTGCCGCCGTTCGGGGGCAATCCGCTTCGCAGGTGATATTAAACCGCCTTTAATTATTAATAATAGGTTCGCATTCGGAGCCGGAATCTATTTCTTTCTCTTTGAATTCTGATATTTCTCGTTGATAAAGCTGCGTATCTCTTCGACATCGGCTTTCGGAAGATTGCGAAGAACGGTCAGCAGATTTTCTTCGTTCTTGGTAGTCACAAACGCAGGACGCGCTGTGGGTATATAAACAGGCTCGTGCATTGCGGTCGGCGCTTTGTACGCGGCTTCCGCCGATTCGGTCTCGGCTTGCAGATCCATCGGATCGCGGAGCAAAACCGCAGGATTAACGCCGAATACCTCGGCAATCGCCATAAGCTTATCTACACTGATATTGCCCTTGCGCTCCATCTGCGAATAGGTGCTGCATTTCATTCCGAGGCGCTCAGCCGCTTCGGTCTGTGTGAGATTGGCCATTTTTCTGTATATCGCTACGCGTTGATTGATCGTGTAAGCCATTTTTTCATTTCCTTTCATTTTATACTTGACTTAGCCAAGATTAGTTGGTATAATCAATTGGTATGAGGCACGCTGAAGTGGCTCAGTTGGCAGAGCAGCTGATTCGTAATCAGCAGATCGTGGGTTCGAGTCCCATCTTCAGCTCCATTTTCGCAGCAATATTATTGCTGCGATTTTTTTGTGTGATTTATGCTATTATTATATATTTGCTGTCGAATAATGTCAAGCTATATTTTGTGAACAATCTGTGTATATTTTGATTTTTTTATGTTCCGGGCGGCAAAAATAGCGTTTTGATTACCGATTTTCTGTTTTTAGCGCCTGTTTCTCAAAAAAAGTTACCGGCAGGGCGGGCGGACGGCATAAAAAAGCCATGCTATTGCATATGCTCCCGTATTTTAACAAAGAATCATAATACGAACATAAGAGACGGGAAGCGGAGGTAAAACCGTAGAAAGAGGAATGCTTGCAGACTGAACAATTTAACAGTATCCGAAATATTTAAATTGTAAATGTGAACAAAGTTTTAAAAAATTTGCGTTTTTTGTTGACTTTGGGCGTATCGTGTGTTACGATTACAGTAATGAAAAGCTTAACAAAAGAATATTGATATTTGCCAATATAGGTTTGGATTAACGGCCCAAATGTTTCTACCGCACGCCTTGTAAGTTGCGACTATTGGTAAGGTCGGCTTTAGCTTTAATGCCGTCCTTAAAACCGTTTTGTATGTTTTATTGGCAAGCAGACTTTAATAGGTCTGTTTTTTATTTTTTATATAAGGAGCTCGCCCGATGAAAGCTTTAGAAGAAAAAATTCTAAAAGAGGGAAAGGTACTTCCCGGCAATATTTTGAAGGTGGGTTCTTTTTTAAATCATCAGATAGATGTTGATTTTATAATGGAGATGGGGCGCGAGGCCGCGCGGCTGTTTGAGGACGAGGGAATAACGAAAATTCTCACCATAGAAACCTCCGGAATAGCCATTGCGGTAGGCGCGGGCGCTGCGATGCATGTACCGGTCGTATTTGCGAAGAAGCATAAATCAAGCAATGTTTCGGGTGAAGTATTAAGCACGGTGGTTCATTCCTATACACACGGAACGGATTACACCGTGGTTGTTGAAAAGGATTACATAAAGCCGGACGATAAAATATTATTGGTAGACGATTTCCTTGCGAACGGCAAGGCGCTTTTGGGACTTATTGATATAGCCGAGCAGGCGGGTGCCGAGGTGGTTGGAGCTTGCTGCGCCATTGAAAAGGGCTTCCAAAAGGGCGGAGATTCGCTCCGTGCGGACGGAATAAGGGTCGAATCTCTCGCAATTATAGACAGCATGAGCGACGATTCAGTCACATTCCGCAGATAAATTCGGGATAATCGCGGTATTACCGCTTATCAAATAAATAATTTCTCGGAGGAAGAAGAATTATGAAGAAACTTACAGCTATGCTTCTCTGCCTCGCAATGCTTTTTGCTTTTGCAGGCTGCGGCAGCAAGGACACGGGCTCGGGCTCAAACGCAGGTGCCGCCAAGAAGGGCGTCACAGAGGATGTGCTTCCGCGTCTTGACATTAAATCCGATGTTACCGTACCGGATGATTTCAAGATCGGTATGATTTGCCTTCACGACGAAAACTCAACCTATGACAACAACTTCATCCAGGCTCTTAAGTCTGTTCAGAAGGGTATGGGTCTTAAGGACGAGCAGGTTGTTATCGTTACCGGCATCGGCGAAGACAGCAAATGCTACGACGCCGCTGTTGACCTTGCCAAGAACAAGGGCTGCAAGGTTATATTCGCAGATTCCTTCGGTCATGAGTCCTTCATGAAGCAGGCTGCCAAGGAATTCCCGAATGTTCAGTTCTGCCACGCTACCGGCACATCCGGCAAAATTGCGGGCATCGCTAACTTCCACAATGCTTTTGCTTCCATTTACGAGGGCAGATATCTTGCGGGTATTGCTGCGGGAATGAAGCTGAACGAAATGATCAAAGCCGGCAAGATTAAGGCTGAAGAGGCTGTTATCGGCTATGTAGGCGCTTACACCTATGCTGAGGTTATCTCGGGCATGACCTCCTTTTTCCTCGGCGCACGCTCAGTTTGCGAATCGGCTACAATGAAGGTTCGCTACACCGGCTCCTGGTACGATCAGGGTAAGGAGCAGGAGGCTGCTACCGCTCTTATCGAAAAAGACAAGTGCGTGCTTATAAGCCAGCATGCCGACTCCCTCGGCGCTCCCACCGCTTGCGAGCTTGCGGGCGTTCCGAATGTTTCCTACAACGGCAGCACCTACTCTGCAGGCAAAAACTCCTTTATAGTTTCATCCGCCATTAACTGGGCTCCCTACTTCCGGTATATCATTGAGTGCGCTGTTAAGGGACAGGCTATCGATTCCGACTGGTGCGGCGATATAGCTACCAACTCGGTTGTTATAAGCGGACTCAATCAGGGCGTTGCCGCAGAGGGCACCGAAGCAAAGCTTAAAGAAGCTATCGACGCCTTCAAGGCGGGAACTCTTAAGGTATTCGCTACCGATAAGTTCACCGTTGACGGCAAGAAGCTCGATCAGTATATGGCTGATATCGACGGCGACTTCAAGGGCGATACCAATGTAATTCATGACGGCTACTTCGATGAGTCCAACGCAAAGAGCTTCCGTTCCGCGCCTTATTTTGATATTATCATCGACGGAGTTACAAACCTTAATAAAGAGGTTTAATCGGCGTTTTAGACCTGACTATCCCACACAAGGGGAATATTTTCCCCTTGTGTATTTTGATTTTTAAAGCATACAGGGAGGATACTTGTGAACGCGCTTGAAATAAGAAATGTAACGAAACGCTTCGGTAAGGTGGTCGCTAACAAGGACATTAATCTTACGGTGGAAAAGGGCGAAATTCTTGCCGTGCTCGGTGAAAACGGATCGGGCAAGACGACGCTCATGAATATGATTGCAGGTATCTACCACCCGGATGAGGGCGAGATTCTTGTGAACGGCGAACGCGTTGTAATAAACTCGCCGAAGGACGCCTTTGACCTTAAGATAGGTATGATCCACCAGCATTTTAAGCTTGTGGATGTATTTGACGCTACCGAAAATATAGTTTTGGGGATCGACCGCGATAAACGCTTCAATCTTAAGGAAGCCGCAAAGCGCGTCGCCGATATTTCCGAGAAATACGGGTTTGATGTTGACCCGAAGAAGAAAATTTATCAGATGTCGGTTTCGGAAAAGCAGACCGTTGAAATAATAAAGGTGCTTTACCGCGGAGCGGATATACTGATACTTGACGAGCCGACTGCGGTGCTTACCCCGCAGGAGACCGAAAAGCTTTTTGCGGTGCTGAAAAGAATGCGCAGCGACGGCAAGTCCATTATAATAATCACGCACAAAATGCACGAGGTGCTCTCCGTTTCCGACCGCGTGGCGATTCTCCGACGCGGCGAATACATAGATACTGTTATAACAAAGGAAACGAACGAAGCCGAGCTTACCGAAATGATGGTGGGCAAGAAGGTTTCTCTTAACATTGACAGAACAGAGCCGGAAAATACCGCGGACAGGCTTATGATAAAGGGACTTGACCTTTACAGCGAGGACGGTATTAAGGTTCTTGACGATATATCCTTCACTGCAAAAAGCGGTGAAATACTCGGAATTGCGGGCATAGCCGGAAGCGGACAGCGCGAGCTTTTGGAGGCAATAGCCGGTCTGCAGAGGGTTCACAGCGGTGAAATAATTTACAATAATCCGAAGACCGGAGCGGATGAAAACCTGCGGGACAAAACACCCATGCAGATTCGTGAGCTGGGAGTCCGCCTTTCGTTCGTCCCCGAGGACAGGCTCGGAATGGGCTTGGTAGGCAATATGGACATTGTGGATAATATGATGCTGCGCAGCTATCGCCGCGGGCGCTCGCTTTTCCTTAACCGCCAGTCGCCGAAAAAGCTTGCTGAGGATATTATAAACGATTTGGAGATTGCCACACCCGGCGCGAACACCCCTGTTCGCAGGCTTTCGGGCGGCAATGTTCAAAAGGTGCTTGTAGGGCGTGAGATTGCGTCATCTCCAACCGTGCTTATGGCAGCGTACCCTGTAAGAGGACTTGATATAAACTCCTCTTATATGATATACAATCTTCTCAATCAACAGAAGAAAAACGGCGTTGCGGTCATATTCGTCGGCGAGGATCTGGATGTTTTAATTGAGCTTTGCGACCGCATTATAGTAGTAAATTCGGGCAGAGTTACCGGCATTGTGGACGCAAGAGAGACCACAAAGGAAGAGCTCGGACTTTTAATGACAAAATCGGGAGGTGCGGAAGATGGCAGGTGAAAAGAAGCTTAAGCGCGAGCCGTTTGCTTATATTTCCAAAAGAGACGGCGTTTCCCTTACCTATCGAATAACAGTAAGAGCCGCAGCAATCGTTTTGGCTCTTGTGGTTTGTGGCATTGTTACAAAGGTGCTTACAGGAGACAACCCGATCTCAATTTATCAGACAATTGTTCACGGTGCGGTCGGCAAGGGCAGACTGCTCGTTACAATTCACGATATTGCAATACTTCTCTGCATATCCCTTGCGGTAACGCCCGCGTTCCGTATGCGCTTTTGGAACACCGGCGCGGAGGGTCAGGTGCTCATAGGCTGTCTTGCCACCGCCGCATGTATGTTTTGGCTCGGCGGCAAGGTGCCGAACGGCGTGCTGATTCTTATTATGACGGTCGCCGCAATAGTTTCGGGCATGATTTGGGGCGTTATCCCGGCGATATTCAAGGCACAGTGGAAAACCAACGAAACGCTTTTCACACTCATGATGAACTATGTTGCGATTCAGCTTGTAGAATACTTTCTTAAAATCGCAGATAAAAGCGGTTCGAATGTTGTGGGTCCTGACCTTTTATCTCACGGCTGGCTGCCGGATATTTTCGGGGTCAAATACCTGCTTAACATCATAATTGTGGCGGTTATCACCGTTTTAATGCAGATATATCTTAAATACAGCAAGCACGGCTATGAAATTTCGGTTGTGGGCGAGAGTGAAAACACCGCCCGCTATATCGGAATAAATGTCAAGAAGGTAATTATCCGCACAATGCTTGTGTCGGGCGCCATATGCGGTCTTGCGGGTCTCCTGCTTGTGGGCGGCTCTTCACACTCTATCGATTCAAATTTGGTAGGCGGCAGAGGCTTCACCGCCATAATGGTTTCATGGCTCGGCAAATTCAATCCGATCACAATGATTTTAACCACCCTGCTGCTCGTCTTCTTGGGGCGCGGCGCGGATGAGGTTACCTCTAAATTCGGTTTGAACGGCGATTTCTCCGATATTTTAACCGGAATAATCCTGTTCTTCATAATAGGCTGCGAATTCTTCATCAATTACAAAATCAACTTCAGCCGCCGTAAAAAGGAGGAGAAATAATGTTAACTGTCATTAACTTTATCCAGCGTGCTGTTTTGCAGGGCACACCTTTGCTTTACGGGGCTACCGGCGAAATCCTGACAGAGAAATCCGGCAACCTTAACCTCGGTATACCCGGCATTATGTATATCGGCGCAATATCGGGCGTTGTCGGCGGCTTTATGTACCAAACCTCAACCGATGAGGTAGTGCCTATAATAGCGGTTTTAATTCCGTTTTTGTGCTGCCTTTTGGGCTCGCTGCTCGTGTCGCTCCTTTATTGCTTCCTGACCGTAACACTCAGAGCAAATCAAAATGTTACGGGTCTTGCAATTACCACCTTCGGCGTGGGCTGCGGTAACTTCTTCGGCGGCTCGCTTATTAAGATCGTTAAAAGCGATGTTCCGTATCTTGCTTTGGTCGATATCGCGCGGGCGTTTAAAACCACCCTGCCGTTTGCGGAAAGCATGGGGGATATAGGCAAGCTCTTCTTCTCCTACGGCTTTATGGTGTACCTTGCAATTATCATTGCGATTATTTCCGCGGTATTCCTTAAAAGAACAAAGCACGGGCTTAACCTTCGCGCGGTGGGTGAAAATCCCGCCACGGCGGACGCCGCAGGCATTAATGTTACGCGATATAAGTATTTCGCTACCTGCATAGGCGGCATGATAGCGGGGCTCGGCGGGCTTTTCTATGTAATGGATTACTGCAACGGCATTTGGTCGAACAACGGCTTCGGCGACCGCGGCTGGCTTGCAATAGCAATAGTTATCTTTGCTACCTGGAAGCCCTCGCTTGCCATACTCGGCTCTTATCTGTTCGGTGCGCTTTATATTCTATTCAACTATATAAATGTGCCCATGCAGATGATTCCGCTGATTCAGATGCTTCCTTATGTGGTTACCATAATCGTACTTATAGTGGTGAGTATCCGTAAGCGCCGCGAAAATCAGCCACCCGCGCATTTGGGACTTTCATATTTCCGTGAGGAGAGATAGGCTTTTCGGCAAAAAAATGCATAAAAATTTAAAACTTCAAAAAAACTGTTGCATTTTCCGATTTTATGTGGTATTATAATTTGTACTGTGAGTAATGTGTTAGGAGGTGTCACGATGCCGAATATTAAATCTGCGAAAAAGCGCGTGCTCGTAAGCCGAGCTAATTATGAGCGCAATAAAGCTTACCGTTCCGCTTTAAGAACTGCTGTTAAGAAAGCGGACGCCGCTATAGACGCCGGCTCTGCCGATATGGCGGAGGTTGTAACTGCAGCTGTTAAGAAGATTGATCAGGCTACGGTTAAGGGTATCATTCACAAGAACAACGCAGCAAGAAAGAAATCTGCTTTGGTTACCCGCTATAATAAAGTAAAGGCGTAATCTGACACCTTTCGGCTTTACCGAAGGCTCAATCACCCCGAAGGCTAATTCCTTCGGGGTGATTTTAGCATGGCGATAAATTCAAAAAAATTTTGCGGCGGTAACGCCGCATTTATTGTTTTGCAAAGGATAATTCCGCATTCCGAATTTCAGCACCGGTTGCCAACCCCTCGCTGAATGCCGTAGCGCTGCCCGCAGCCGTACCTAAGCGCAAAGCATAGCCGGAATCCTTGGTTTTTTCATATCCCGCAAGAAAGCCTGCGAGCATTGAATCGCCGGCGCCCACGGTGTTGACGGCTGTGCCCGATACTGCAGGCATATAAAGCCCTTTGCCGTCCGAGCAGGAAAGATAAGCGCCGTCCCCTCCCATGGAGATGAGTGCATTCTGCGCGCCGAGCGAAATCAGCTTTTTGGCGTAGATATTTACATTTTGTTTTGTTACCTCTGTATTGAAAATGCCGTTCAGTTCTTCAAGATTGGGTTTTATTAAAAACGGAGAAAATTCAAGAGATTTTAAAAGAGCCTCTCCCTCTGCGTCAACCGCGAATTTCACGCGGCGCGGGGAGAGCTTTCTCATTATTTCCCCGTAAATGTCTGCGGGAACGCTTTTGGGAATGCTGCCCGATAATACAACCGTATCCCCCGCCTGTGCTTTTTCGAGCTTTTCAAAAAGGCGTTCTGTATCCGTATCCGATATCTCGGGTCCTGCGGCATTGATATCGGTCTCATTTTCGGCACGGAGCTTTACATTTATTCGGGTAATACCCTTTTCAAGTCTTACAAAATCGGTGATTGCAAAGGCGGAAGCTGCGCTTTCAAGCGCGCTGCCCGTAAATCCCGCAATAAAACCCGTCGCGACCGATGGAATTCCCAGCTCGTTTAAAATGAACGAGACATTTATGCCCTTGCCGCCGAAATAAAGGCTTTCGCGCGAAGAGCGGTTAATTTCGCCCGCAGCTAAATTTTCCGGGTACATAATATAATCAAGCGCAGGGTTTAAGGTTACTGTATAAATCATAAATTCTCCCTATAAAAAAGCCTCCCTCGTCAGAGGGAGACATTGTAAAGCTTATTATACAATATCAATCTGCAAAACCTGATTCTACCAAAGCTACAAGCCCGTCAAGAGCTTCCTTTTCATCAGAGCCGTCAACAATTATTTTAATGGTGGTGCCGCCTACAATGCCGAGCGACAGAACACCCAAAAGGCTCTTTGCGTTTACCTTTCTTTCATCCTTCTCAACCCAAATTGAGGACTTATACTCATTTGCCTTCTGAATAAAAAAGGTTGCCGGGCGGGCATGAAGACCAACCTGATTCTGAATAACTACATCTTTAACACACATTGTAAAATCTCCTTCGGGATTAACATTTTATTAACTGCCTTGTTACAACTCGGTAACACCTGATATTATCATTATACCACATTTAATGAAATCGTCAATTATTTGTGAATAAGTTCTAATATTTATCCAACGATTTAAGAATCCAAAACCCCGTATTTGTGTAGAATTGATATAATTTTTCGTCAAAATTCGCGGTTTAGACCCCGATGGGATTATTTTATGGTCTCAATATCGTACGGCGTGGTCTGGTAAACAAAGTAGTTAAGCCAGTTTGAGTAAAGCAGATTCGCATGCGCGCGCCACGAAACGAGGGGCTGATTTTCGGGGTTGTCACCCCTAAAATAATTTTTCGGTATTTCTATTTTTTCGCCCACCTTTAAATCGCGGAAATACTCATCTGCCAGTGTGTTCGAGTCATATTCGGAATGACCCGTTATAAATATCTGCTTCCCTTTTTCAGAGGATACGGCGTACACTCCCGTTTCCTTGGAGGAGGCTAAAATTTTAAGCTGCGGCACTGCCCTTATGTCCTCTGTTTTAAAGGTTGTGTAGCGCGACTGGGGCACCATAAAGGTATCGTCAAACCCGCGGAATAGAATTGAATTTTTATAATCCACGGTATGCGGAAAAACGCCGAACAGCTTTTTTTCAAGCATATATTTTTTTATGCCGTAATGGTAGTAAAGCCCCGCCTGCGCACCCCAGCAAATATGAAAGGTGCTGTGTACATGGGTCTTGCTCCATTCCATAATTTCGCAAAGCTCCGCCCAATACTCAACCTCCTCAAACGGCAGCCTTTCAACCGGCGCGCCGGTTATTATCATACCGTCAAATGTGCGGTCGCGAACATCCTCAAAGGTTTTGTAAAATGTAAAAAGGTGCTCTGCCGAGGTATTTTTTGAAACATGGCTTTTTGTATGCAGAAATTCAAGATCAACCTGCAGCGGGGAGTTTCCGAGCAGACGGGAAATCTGTGTTTCGGTTTCAATCTTTTTCGGCATCAGGTTTAAAAGCAGTATTTTAAGCGGGCGGATATCCTGCGTTATAGCTCTTGTTTCGGTCATAACGAAGATGTTCTCATTATTCAGCGTTTTGACCGCCGGCAGATCGTTTGGAATTTTAATCGGCATTTTTTACCTGCTTTCGGCACTGTCGAGCGCCTGCTTAATATCGTTTATAAGATCCTCCGAGTTTTCAAGCCCGCAGGACATACGGATAAGGTCTGCGGGTACGCCCGCGGCGGCAAGCTCGTCATCAGTCATTTGGCGATGTGTGCTGCTTGCGGGGTGCAGGCAGCAGGTGCGTGCGTCGGCGACATGGGTCTCGATCGCGGCTATCTTAAGCCCCTTCATAAAGCCCTCCGCAGCGGCTCTCCCGCCCTTCAAGCCAAAGCTAACAACGCCGGTAGTGCCGTTCGGCATATATTTTTTTGCAAGGTCATGGTATTTATCGCCTTCAAGTCCCGGGTAAATTATATAAGCCACGCGGTCATCGTTTTTTAGCGCACGCGCCACAGCAAGGGCGTTTTCGCAGTGCCGCGCCATTCTGACGTGTAAGCTTTCAAGTCCCAAATTTAAAATAAACGCGCTTTGCGGCGACTGAACCGAGCCGAAATCGCGCATCAGCTGCGCGGTAGCCTTGGTGATATACGCGCCGCCTATACCGAAGCGTTCTGTATAGGTTATGCCGTGGTAGCTGTCATCCGGGGTGCAAAGCCCGGAAAATTTGTCGGGGTAACGCGTCCAATCAAATTTGCCCGAATCCACAATACAGCCGCCTACCGCCGCACCGTGACCGTCCATATATTTTGTGGTGGAATGGGTCACAATATCCGCTCCCCACTCAAATGGGCGGCAGTTGACGGGCGTTGCAAAGGTGTTATCTACTATAAGCGGAACGCCGTGGCTGTGCGCAGCGGCGGCGAATTTTTCAAAATCAAGCACGGTAAGCGCAGGGTTTGCAACCGTCTCGCCGAATACCGCCTTTGTATTGGGGCGGAAAGCCGCGTCAAGCTCCTCCCTTGTACAGTCGGGCGATACAAAGGTAAAGTCAATTCCCATTCTTTTCATTGTAACGGCGAAAAGATTGTATGTCCCGCCGTAAATAGAGGATGAGGAAACAATATGGTCGCCGCAGGATGCTATGTTGAATACGGCGTAAAACGAAGCCGCCTGACCGGATGATGTAAGCATAGCGGCAGTGCCGCCCTCAAGCTCGCAAATTTTGGCTGCTACGGTATCGCAGGTGGGGTTTTGCAGGCGCGAATAGAAATATCCGCTTGCTTCCAAATCGAAAAGCCTGCCCATGTCCTCACTCGTGTTATATTTAAAGGTCGTGCTTTGAATTATAGGTATCTGCCGTGGCTCGCCGTTACCGGGTCTGTAGCCGCCCTGCACGCAAACGGTATCTCTGTTCAAGGAAATCACTCCAAATTAAAAATTTTACAAGCGTTTATATTAAGTATACTCTTTATTTCGTTTTCGTCAAGGTCTAATGATAAAAGATAATTAAGCTCGTTTTCGGGCGACCACATCGGGTAGTCGCTGCCGAAGAGCACCCTGTCCGCTCCGTAGCGGCGGATTATCTCCTTTGCGGTCTCCTTTTTAAGGTAAGGAAAAGCAGAGGAACAGTCAACATACAAATTGGGTGTGCCGCAAAGCTTTTTGCTTGCCTCCTCCCAAATAGACCAGCCGCCGAAATGCGCGCCTATAACGGTAAGCTCGGTATAAATTTTAAGAACGGGCAAAAGGCGGTTGGGGTTTGAATAATCGTAGCGGCTGTCTCCCGTGTGCATAAGTATGGGCAGGCGGTTTTCTTCGCACAGCTCATAAATTTTAAGGCAGCGGTAATCGTCTATTTTAAACGCCTGAATATCGGGGTGCAGCTTAACACCGCGCAGCCCCAGTGACATTAAATGCTTAATATCACCCTTAATATCCTCGCTGTCGGGGTGCAGAGTGCCAAGCCCCACAAGCTTATGCGGGTGCTTTTTAACCTCGCCTGCAATAAATTCGTTAATGCTTTTAACCTGGTGCGGCGTTGTGGCTACCGACTGGACGATATATCGGTCTATTCCCGCCTTATCGCCCATCTCAATAAGATCCTCAACGGTGCCTGAGCCTACCGAATGCTCATGATAAAAATTATCGGTTCCCGCAACCGCGCGCGAGGCTATTTTTTCGGGGTAGATGTGGCAGTGCGCGTCGGTTACAAAGTATTTATTTTCCACCATTATGCCGTTACCACCTTATCCGCCTTTTGCAGACCTAATTTTTTTACCGCATCCTCGCGCATTTTGTATTTTAATATTTTGCCCGCGACATTCATCGGGAAGCTATCCACAAAATCAATGTATTTCGGCACCTTATGCCGCGCCATATGGGAGTTTATAAACTCCTTCATTTCAGCCTCGGTC
Source organism: uncultured Oscillospiraceae bacterium (assembly GCA_900549055.1). Taxonomy (GTDB): domain Bacteria; phylum Bacillota; class Clostridia; order Oscillospirales; family Acutalibacteraceae; genus UBA737. Next base: position 23,824 of record URNB01000004.1, on the reverse strand, counting down.
ATAGTTTCACCCTCTTTTAAAATAACGCAAGCCATTATTTCCTCGCCGTACTGCTCGTCCGGTACACCTATTACCTGAACATCCTTAACCTTCGGGTGGGTGTAAATAAATTCCTCAATTTCTTTGGGGTAAATATTTTCGCCGCCCCTTATTATCATATCCTTAAGTCTGCCCGTAATTCTGAAATAACCGTCGGGCGTGCGGCAGGCAAGGTCGCCCGTGTGCAGCCAGCCGTCCTTATCAATGGCGTTTGCGGTGGCTTTAGGCATTTTGTAGTAGCCTTTCATTATATTGTAGCCGCGCGCCACAAACTCGCCGTTTTCGCCGTCCTTACATTCCTCTCCCGTTTCGGGGTTTATAATTTTGCACTCGATTTCGGGCAGAGCCTTACCCACGGTGCCCACGCGCTGCTCGATAGTATCGTAAATAGAGCTCATTGTGCAGCCGGGGGACGCCTCTGTCTGACCGTAGGTTATAACAATCTCCTTCATATTCATTTTATCCACAACATCCTGCATTACCGAAATGGGGCAGGGGCTGCCCGCCATAATGCCGGTGCGCATATATGAAAAATCGGTCTTTGCAAAATCGGGGTTTTCAAGCATTGCAATAAACATTGTGGGAACGCCGTGAAATGCGGTTATATGCTCGGAATTTATGCAGGCAAGCGCGGGCTTGGGTGAGAAATAGGGGAGAGGATAAACGGTTGTGCCGTGGGTCATGCTTGCGGTCATTGCAAGCACCATTCCGAAACAGTGGAACATAGGCACCTGAATCATAAGCCTGTCGGCGGTGGATAATTCCATACAGTCGCCTATGCACTTGCCGTTGTTGACAACATTATAGTGCGTAAGCATAACGCCTTTCGGGAAACCGGTTGTACCGGATGTATACTGCATATTGCAAACGTCGTCCTTATCGACTGCCGCCGCCATACGGTAAACCTCGCTTACGGGTACGGTCTTTCCGCGTTCAATAGCGTCCTCCCAGGTAAGGCAGCCCTTTTGCTTAAATCCTACGGTTATAATATTGCGCAAAAACGGCAGGCGCTTTGCGTGCAGCGGCTCGCCCGCTTTTTTGCTTTCAAGCTCGGGGCATAACTCTGCCATAGTCTCTGAATAATTTGAATCGCGGTAGCCGTCTATCATAATAAGGGTGTGGGTATCAGATTGCTTTAAAAGATACTCTGCCTCGTGAATTTTATAAGCGGTGTTCATTGAAACCAGCACCGCGCCTATTTTGGTAACCGCCCAAAAGGCTATATACCACTGCGGAATATTGGTAGCCCAAACCGCCACATGAGAGCCTGCCTTTACCCCCAAGGCTATGAGCGAGCGGCAGAATTCGTCCACATCGTCGCGGAACTCGCTGTAGGTCCTCGTGTAATCAAGCGTGGTGTATTTAAAGGCGTATTGGTCGGGAAATTCCTCAACCATTCTGTCAAGCACCTGCGAAAAGGTTTCGTCTATAAGCAAATTTTTCTTCCAGACATATTTTCCGGTGTGGGCGCGGTTGTAGTAAAGGGCTGATTCCGCCTTTGAGGTGTCCCCGAATTGACTTATAAAGTTTACAAAGTGGGAGAATATTATCTCGCTGTCGTCAAGCCCCTCGCACCACGCGGGGTCCCATTCAAGCGAAATAAAGCCGTCGTAATTAACAGAACGCAGGGCAGACATCATGTCCCCCACGGGCAGCTTGCCCTCGCCTATAAGGCAAAAGCCCTCGCCGTCAAAGTCCTTTATATGAACGTGCCTTACATACGCGCCCAAATTTTTAATGGTTTCCTCGGGCTGCTCGCCCGCCTTGAAGAAGGTTGAATACATATCCCAAAGAGCGGCTAAATTATCGCTTGCAAAGCTGTCGAGAAGCTCGCGGAGTACGGCGGTATTGCTGAACGCACCCGAGGTCTCGATAACCAGCGTAACGCCCGCTTTTTCCGCCTTCGGCAAAACCGCGGTTATAAATTTCTTTGCTGTGTCACTGTCGCACTCGGCGGATTTTATGCGGATATTCGGTGCGTGCAGATCCTCCGCAATTTTAATGCAGCTTTCGGTTTCCGCAATTGCGCCTTCCTCGCATATATCGGAAATCACATCTATGCACGGCAGCTCCAGCTTCATTTCATAAAGCCGCCTGACGGTCGCCGCAGCGGCATAGCCGTGGAACGCGCCGTCCGTATTTTTAAATAATTCTCCGTTTATATTGTGCAGCTCTATGCCGCCGAATTTCAGTTCCCTTGCTATATTGCAAAATTCATCAAAGCTTTTGTTATGCCAGCCCTTGGTTGAAAAAGATAACTTCATAATTTTCAAGCCTCCTCGTAAACTATCTTATTAACGGCGTTTATGTACGCCCTTATGCTCGCGCCTATAATATCGGTCGAAATACCGTTGCCCGAATAAAGTTTACCCGAAAAGCGCAGCTTAACAAGCGCACTGCCTATCGACTCTTTACCCTCGGTTACGGTCTCAATTTTAAAATCCTCAAGCTCATAGCGGCTGCCTATGATCTGCTCCAGAGCCAAAAACGCCGCGTCAATAGGTCCGTCGCCTATGCTGATTCCGGTGGTCTGCTCACCATCGCGCTCAAGCGTTACCTGCGCCGAGGCGGAAATTATATTACCGTTGTTTATAACATAATTCACAAGTGTGTATGTGGGCGGCACCTGCATGGCGGAGCTTGTGATAATTACTTCAAGCTCTTTTGCGCCGACCCGCTTTTTGGCGGCAACCCGGCGGAATTCGGCGTAAACCTTTTCGGCGTCCTCGTCCGATAAATCGTATCCAAGAGATGCCGCAGCAGAAACAACCGCGTCCTTTCCGTCGCTGCTGTCAAGAGTGATTCCGCTCTGCTCTGCCGCTGTGGGGGCTGCGGTGTCGGTTTTACCGCCGGTAATTCTTACGATCTGCTTTACAATCCTGTTAAGCTCGGTATTTTTAATGCTCGAAGAAAAGCCGCAGGTATCGCCGCAGTTCTTTATCATTGCGGCAAAGCCCTCAAGCGAGGTAATATCGCCCGAAACGGCGGATTTAACACTGCCTGCGCCCTGCTTTACCGCCATAACCGACGCGGCGGAAGCCAGCCCGTTTTTATCGCTGCACATAACCGAAATTTCGGCGTTGCCGCCTGTATGCGCGGCAATTTCCGAAATAAATGCGGCGAATTCATCGGGCATTTTTTCTGCCGCATCATCGCTTATTGTGATAATGCCTGCGCCCGCCGCAATTGCGGTATCGATCATTTCATAAAGAAAAGCCCTGTCCGCACGGGTCGCGTCCATAGCGCAAAATTCGGTATCGCCGCACTTTTCCTTTGCATAGCCTACAAGCTCGGTTATAAATTCGCCCATTTTAGGCGCTTTTTTATGGCAGATATATTCCATTCCCACGGTAGAAAGCGGCAGCTCAATGCGAATACGCGGCTTTGCGGCGGTACGCAGCGCGTCGGCGGCCAAATCAATGCTCTCGCGCGTTTTACCGCCGCAAACCGATAACACGCTGTTTTTAACAAACGACGCCACCGTGCGCACAAGCAGGGTGTCGGTCTTGGCGTTTTCAATTTCGGGCAGCTCTACCGCATTAACGCTGAGCCTTTCAAGCTGGCGCGCGATTTCGATTTTTTCTTTGAAACTGAAATGCGCCCCTGCCGTGCAGAGCGTTCTGTCACAGATTTTAATGTTTTTCATAACCTATCACTCTTTCTTGCTTTTTGTGTTGGAAATTAGGGTATAAAAAAGCCCCGAGATTGCTTTGCCGCAATCTCAGGGACGAAATATCTTTCGCGGTACCACCCTGATTACCGTTTTATAAAACGGTCACTCCGTAAGGCTCCAACAAGCCTTCTGCCCTGATAACGGTGCACTTCCGTAGCGGCATACTAAAGGTTCCGCCGCTCTGCTCGGGAACGAGACTTTTTTACCCTGCTGTATCGGCTTGCACCAACCGCCGACTCTCTTAAAACCGCCTAAAGTAAAAAATAATTCCTTCGTAGCATTTATTGTATATCGGTATTTTAACACTGTTTTCTCAATTTGTCAAGAGCGGGAAATGAAAATTTCGGCTTTATAATTTTCCCGTTTTTAATTGACAAGCAATCGGAATTTGTGTAAAATAAAGATGGTGAGCAATCACCCTTAAAGGCAACCTACAACGGTAGGCGGTTAGCCCTCTTCTATTCAGAGGGCACTTTTCGTCCTCTTTGAAAGGGGGCGTTGCCAATGGGGTACATAACAATAAACGATTTGTTTTCGTTCGGGATTTTGATTGTTTCAATCATTACTCTTGTTATTACCATAATGCGCAAAAAGAAATAACCGCCCAAGCGACCAAACTTTAGCGGTTATTCTTTAACACTAATTTTTGAAGGCTAACCGTCTATCGGTTGCCTTTCTGCTTTTATTATAGCATAATTTTTCGGTTTGTCAAGTGCTCTCGATAAACCGCCGAATAAGCGTTTTTGATTCATAAAGTAAAGCTCCCGTATTTTTATATGGGAGCTTTGGTGAAGACAGGTGGACTTGAACCACCGACCCCCTGCATGTCAAGCAGGTACTCTAACCAACTGAGCTATGCCTTCATTAAGATAAAAAATGGTCGAGGTGACAGGACTTGAACCTGCGGCCTCTGCGTCCCGAACGCAGCGCTCTACCAAACTGAGCCACACCTCGATGAATAACTATTAAATTGTAGGAAATTATCTCGCGGTGATTACCCGGCCGCGCCGCTACGCAGCTTACACTTGCGGTGCCCAAAATTTTCCGCTCCTTTGAAGGGAGCAAAATTTTGACCGCTGCGACTTTTCGCACTCGCTGTATCTTCCGCAGGAAGCGCTCGTGCTCAAAGCTACCAAACTGAGCCACACCTCGATGAATAACTATTAAATTGTAGGGAATTATCTCGCGGTGATTACCCGGTCGCGCCGCTGCACAGTATATATGCTGACAGCTTTTTAATTATATACTCTGTCGCTGTAAATGTCAATATATTTTTTTGAAAAAGGGCAAAAAACCGTATTTACCTCAGAAATACGAAAAAAGCGGCGCGGTATGTCCCGCGGAGCGATAAAATTTGCAAATTTTTTGTTATCATATTGATTGGCGGCAATCGGAGATACATAATACAGGTAATTAAAATGAACGTATAAGACAAATGACCGGCTTTGAAAACATTAGAAAGAATTTCGGCTTCGGATGTATGCGCCTGCCGATAGTGCTCGGCGGCTGTCGGTCTTATTTCGCCCGTAATAAACTTTGTCATAACCTCTGCAGTATCTTCCCCGCGGCTTGCTTTAATATAATCCCAATAGAGCAGATGCTTGGAAAACCGAAAAGGATTCAAGACTGTACTATGAGGGTTATATCAGAAAAATCGCCACGCGGTGATTTTGCAGGCGTCACCTATAAAGCTTAAGCACTTGCTCGGTTCTTTGTACTGTCATATCCCGCAGCCGTTCGGGGGATAATACCTTTACCCTGTCGCCGAAGCTTATCACCCAGGAAACGAGCGCGTCGGAAAGCGCTGCACGTACCGTGAAGCAAAATTCGTCATCCGTTACCTTTTTAATAAAGATATCCTCACTGAAGCGGTCGGCGACCTGCTCGGTTATTTTTTTGCTGCAGCAAAGCTCTATTTCGCACATTTCGCCGCCGTGCATCCCGAAAAGCTTCGAGGTATAGTCGGGGGTATCGAAACGGTCGGTATATTCGCTGACCTCCGAATAGTGCCGCTGCGGCATATCGGTTATTTCAACCTTATACATTCTGTCAAGCCGCAAATGAAGCAGATTATCATACTTTTCGTAATTGCCTATAACATAGTAATGATCGTCCTGCCAGGTCAGCGCATAGGGGCTTATAAGCATTTCTTTTTTCTGCTTTTCTATGCTTCTGTCGTGCGAGAGTACACGGTTTACATATTCAAAGCGTATCTTCTTTTTATCGGCTATTGCGCGGCTTATTTTATCAATACTGTAAAATATCTCTTCGTTGACAGATTTGGCGCAGGAGGAAAAATAAACGCGGCTTTCTCTTTTCTGTGCCTGATAACGGGAAACAAAGGAGTCAAGCTTTTTTACAAGCTCCCGCGTTTTCGCCGCACTTATAAAGCCTGCGGTACGCACCGCGTCCGCAAGCAGATAGATCTCCGGCTCTTCAAACTCGCGTGAGGCTAAAAACCAGCCCCTCGGCGATGCCGAACGCACAATGTCCGCCCCGTAATCGATAAGAGCGGATATATCGGCGTAAACCGATTTGCGCTCGGCGGATATCCCCTGAGAATCAAGAAATTTGCATATATCCTTTGCGGTGACGGGGTGCTCCTCATCGCTTTCGCGCTTTAAAAAATCCAGAATATAAAGTATTTTCAAACGCTGTCCGTGCGTTTTTGCCATAAGCTCACCTTTTCAAAAAATTCCTCATAGTTCATCATGTTATTCATAACATCCAGCATGGCAGAGGACGAAAGTGTTTGCGGCAGTCCCAAAAAGCTTAAAAAATCACGGCGCATATCGGCACTGTTCGCTCTGCCAGAAAGCCCCGATGAAAACATATCGCTCTTGGTGATTTTTTTTCGCTCGGCGCTGCGTTCCGCCGAAACTCCGCATCTTTGCAGCGCTTCGGCTATTACCTCGGGGGACATTCCCTCAACGCCCAAAAGCCCCTCCTTTGAATATTTCGCCTTACGCCGTTCCTTGCCCTTAAGTGCCGGAACATAAACATTTATGATTTCCGTATTTCCCAAAAGCTTTTTGAGATATGCGCGGATAACCGCTCCCGCACTGTCGGAATCGGTCATCACGATAACGCCCTTATCCTTAGCCGCTGCCCGTATCAGCGCGGCTTTTTCGGGGCTTTTGAATATGCGGAAGCCGTCGGTTGGAATTATCAGCGCGTCAATAACATTTTCAAGCGTAATCTTATCATATTTCCCTTCGACTATTACGGGTCGGTCAAGCCTTATCAACGCTTTCACCCTTTGCTATAATATATATGAGCCGCACCGTCAGCTGCTCAAGCACCGTTCTGGGATCTGCCCCGAAGGATTTGAGCTGCTTATCGGCAGCGAGCAGCGCCTCAAAGCTTAAGGCGAGCCTTTTAAAATCGAATTTTGAAAGGCTCTGCGCGGCGCGGTCAAGCACGAATTCGCGTCCCTTATAGCCGAATTCCGCCGCGATTTCGGAATTTTTCATTCCCCTTTTTCGGCAGACGAATACACGGTACAGATCGACATAAGCGGACGACACGGTGTATAATATAATCATCGGCTCAAGGCGCATAAAGAAAAGCTCGTCAAGGGTTTTCATTGCTTCGCCCGCGTCCCGTGAAAAAATATGCCGCGAAAGGTTATAAACCGACGCTTCGACCGTCTTGACCGAAACCAGCTCAACATCCTGCCGCGTTATAGTGCCGCCCGGCAGATAAAAGCATAGCTTGTTAAGCTCATTCTGCAGGGTGGAAATATCCTCTCCCGCCGTTTCAACAAGGTATTTTGCCGCCGCAGGCTCAAAGCTGCAGCCGCGCGACCTTGCGCCGTCGGTCAGCATTTTAACAAGCTCGGGTACTCTGCGGTGGTTTAAGAGCACTGCGCACCCGCCGCCCTTTTCGGCCTTTGAAATCAGCTTTTTGAGTCTTGCGCTTTTTTTTGGGTCGGGGGCTAATGAGTCAAACCATATAATGAAGACCGCGTCCTCTGCGGGAGCGGAAACAAGTGATGACAGCTTTTCGAAATCATTTGCGCCGCAGTGCTCAATATCGTAATCGCAAAGCACCGCGCACTTTTTGTCCGACATTAAGGGCAGCTGCTCCAAAAAGTCGTATATGTCCTGCAGGGAGCTGTCCGCTCCGAAGCGGCTGTAATTGAAGATATCATCCTTATCGGTTATCAACGAGCTTATTTTATTTACATACATACGCTTCAGGTAGTCGTCCTCGCCGAGTATTATGTAGACCGGCGCCAAGGCTCCGCTCTTAATTTGGCTTTTCAGTGCGTCTTCGTATATCATTGCCATCTGAATTTCCTGCCCCTTTCACTTGAAATTTTACGGTACATTTCATTGAGCTTAAGTCGATCAAGACGCCTTTTAAAGGCGAACAGCGCGGCTACTACCGAAATTATTATCAGCAATGACGCGTAAAATTCGGGCGTCCCAATATCCGACACCGCAAACGGCAAAGAGCCGAAAAGGTTTATAATACGGTTGATATAGGCGGCTGTAAACTCTGCGGCTATGAACAAAGGCCGCGATATGTACGGGAAAATCAAATTAAGCGCAAGCGCCACGGCGGAAATTTGCAGGGCAATGCCTGCCGCAGCGTCTATCAGCAAATTGGTAAATACCGAAACATTTGAAACATACCCGAAGGTATAAATTGAAATCGGCAGTGTGAAAAGCGTGGCGGCAAGCGTTACCGACACCGCAGAAAAAAGGGTGAACGCAATATCGGTTTTCAAAAGCCGGTTATCCTTAATAAATTTAAGGCAGGGCATAGCCACCGAAACTATTCCGAGGGTGGAAAGAAAGGACAGCTGAAACGAAACACTGAAAACGGTGAAGGGCGAGATCATAAACAGCAGCGCCGCCGCTCCTCCGAGCGAATTTTCGGTAGTATTATCCCGTTCCGACAAAATGCTGACGGCGAGAAAAAGTGAGCAGAAGCCCGCGCGGAGAATGGATTTTGTAAATCCGCACACAGCCGCCATAAAAAGCACGGTTGCAAGCATTGTAAGCGCCCGAAGGTATTTGTTGTAAAAATATTTTTTAACGGCAACGGCGGTAAGACCCACTATTACCGACAAATGCATACCCGAAACCACCATAACATGGCTGACGCCCGCTTTTTTGACGTTTGCGTAAAATTCATCGGTAAAATATGATCGGTCGCCTATTGTTACGGCGGTAAGCGTAGCCGCCTCATCGCGGCTCATTGCGGAAAACAGGGTATTCTTTATATAGCTGCGGACATTTCTTATCTTTTGCAGCACGGGGTCGTCGTTTCCTTTTTCGACCCTGATATCCCGAAGCCTGCCGCGAAGAAATATCCCCTCCGAATAATAGGATCTTTTCTGCGTTCCCAATGAAAGCTGCGACAGGGAAACGGTCGCTTGAATGCGATTGCCGTATTCAAGCGGGGTGAGGCTGTAATCGGTGCAAATAAGCTTTGTGCCTTTTTTGAGGGTATCGCAGCTTGTCGCTTCCAATTTCACGGTGTTGGCAGTGCCGTGTTTTTCGGGCTCGCTCACTACGGTGAATTCTCCCTTTGCGGCGCTTCCGTCAAGCTTTGAAAGCTCTGCCGCGCGGGAGGAGGTTAAAAGAATACCGGCTGCCGTAACAGCCAGTATAAACGCAACTACCGTTTCCACGGGTCGGCGGAGATAAAGCGATACAAAAAACAGTATTATAAGGGCGATTCCGCAGAAAAAGACTGCCGGCGGACAGTAAAATCCAACTATGCACAGCACGGCAGATACAGCCGCGCAAAGAAGCATGGGTCGTTTTTTAAGATAATCCGCCAAGACAATTCATCTCCGTTCCGTTATTTTCAGGCAAGATCCTTTTTGATCTGCGTTGTGCTGATTTCGGGGGTTCTTGGCAGATAAACCACCTCAACACCTTCATTTTTCAGGTAATCAAACTTACCCTTCCAGTCGTCTCCCAGCACAAAAACGTCAATATGGTATTCGTGTATATCAGTCACCTTTTGTTCCCAGCTTTCCTCGGGAATTACCAGATCGACATATCTTATGGCTTCCAAAAGCATTTTGCGCTTATCATAAGAGAAGTACGCCTTTTTATGCTTTTCTTTTTCGTTAAACTCATCGGTTGATAAGCAAACTATAAGATAATCGCCGAGTTCCTTTGCACGCTTTAAAAGGTTTATGTGTCCGTAGTGCAGCAGATCAAATGAGCCGTAGGTTATAACTCTTTTCATATTTTCTTCCCCGATAAACTCCATTCGTTTTTTAAAATTGTGGTTGAAATTCCGTCGGTACGCGGTAAGAATATTATATCACACTTATCTTTTATCAATTCATATTCCGGCATTTTTAAAAAAGTATCTGAATAATCGCTGCCCAAAACAAAAATATCCGCTCCGTATTTTTCAATATCGGAAACCTTTTGGGCCATATTATGCTCGGGAATTGCAAGATAGACATATTTAAGATCCGACACCATTTCCATTCGCTGCTCCAGTTTAAAAACGGTTTTTTTGCCTTTTTCGAGACAAAATTCATCGGTGGAAACACCAACAATGAGTCTGTCTCCCAAACGGCTTGCTCTTTTAAGTAAGTTTAAATGACCGTAATGCAGCAAATCGAAAGTACCGTAGGTAATTACCGTTTTCATTTGCTTTTTCTGCCTCCCAAAAATCATTTCTGAATATGTTCTGATATCCATTCGGCTGCGGCGTCCGACGCTTTGCCGTTGTCGCTGAAGTCCTGCTCATTTAAAAATTCATTCAGCTTCTCAAAATATGCTTTATCATCAAAATTCAAAATCATTTTTTCCGCTTCGTCATTATTTTGGCAGACCTCAAACGGAAAATCGAAAAGACTGAAGTAGAAGCCTCTGTCCGTCATATATTCGGCTATATCGACCGCATAGAAGGCTGCGCGGCGCTTTAAAAGCGCGAAGTCGAAAATAACGGATGAATAATCGGTTATTAAAAAGTCACTTATTATATACAGATCCTGTATATCCGGATAGTGCGAGGCGTTGAGCACAAAGCGCTCGTCAAGGCTTATGTTGTCTGCCGCGTCAAAAATACCGGGATGCATACGCAAAAGTATTTTCCATTTCCCGCCGAAACGCTTTTCAAGTGATTTGCAGCAGCGCTCATAATCCAGTGTGTATGCCTGAAATCCGTGATTTTTTCTGAATGTGGGAGCATATAAAAGCAGCCTTACACCGTCTTCAATCCCAATGTTTTCCCTTATGCTTTTTACGTCGCTGTCGGTAAAATTAAACAGACGGTCATTGCGCGGCAGACCCTTTTGAAGTATCTCGCCGTCATACCAAAAGTCCTCTCTGTAAACCTTTGAAAGCGCATTGCAGTTTGAAAGCATAACATCGCTCTGTTTGGCGTCGCGCTTTGCCTGCCTTACATAACGCGGATCAAGCTCCGATTCAACCGCCCTTTCCACCTTTTTAAGGGTGAAACCGCCGTGCCAGGTCTGCATATAATACTGATTTTTCTTTTTTATGCAATACTCCTTGCGGCAGCTGTCCACCCATATTTTGGCGGTGGACATTTCGTAAATATACTTGAAGTTTCTGAAACGCACGACCCTGAAGCCTTCGGGCACGCCCGGATCCTCTCTGCCGTTTGAAACCCAAATAAAATCGAGGTCTTTTCCCGTTTCCCGCAGCTTTTCGGCTATATATTTCGGGTTGTCACTGTAGCCGCGGCCGTAAAAGGTCTGAAAAACAATTTTATTTTCCTTGATTGGAAGAATTCGGCATACAATCCAAAAGGCACGCCTTGAGATTCTCAACAGCAATCTCATTGCCCGACACCTCCGTTCAACAGTCTTCTGTGTTTATAAACTATAAACAGCCTATATGAAAGAATGGAAATTTCCGAAACCGAGGTCATTCCGGCAAGCGTTACCGCAGAAAAATTGCCCGTTGCAAACAAAATACACAGTCCCGCAATGTGGATTGCCATGCCCACGAAAATGGAGGTGTTGGCATATTTCGATATTCCGAGAGCTCCCATGGCGGGGAAGCCGAAAATATAACTCGGCAAAACCGCGGCAATGGCAGGCAGGAAGGCCCTTAAAATATTTGCAGTTCCCGCAAATTCCGCGCCGAAAACCAAAACGCATATGGGCTTTGCGAAAATTCCGACAACAATGCAGCCTGCTATAATTATCGGCATAAGAATTTTCAGCAGCTTTTCAGCCGGCTTAAAATCGCGGTTTTTCACCATGTACGGGTAAAGACTGTCGGATATGGGGGAAAGACCGTTTTTTGCCGTTGTAACAATTTTGTCCGCCGAGGTGTAATAGCCGGTAACAATTCCCGCCTTATCGACAAAGCCGAGCAAAACGGTGTTTGTGGCGCTGTAAACAGTAGAGGCAATCCGCGAATAGAAAAAGAAGGATGAGCGCTTGAAATCGGCAAACAGCTGCCCCCATGTAACCCTTGTGAATTTGAAATGCAGGGTCTTGAAAAGGTGAAAGTACGCGCCCAGAACCGCGCCTGTGTTGCCGATAAGCAGCAGCAGCGGCACTGCCATGTAATCCTCCTTTGTATGCATTACCGCAAATATCATAACGCAGAAAAAAAGCTTTATTATAACCGTCCGCACCGTTACCGCCGTCATTTGCTCAAGACCGCGGTAAATATAATCCGGGAGAAAGGAATTAACCGCAAACGCCGCGAGATACACGAAATAAAGCATTTTATGCTCGGAAAATTTCGGAACGACGGTGCAAAGCAACGCCATGACCGCAAAGCTGATAAAGGCAAAAAACATCTTGATTATAGCTATTGAGGTTATTTTTCGGCAAATATACTGCTTATCGTCTCTGTTTTTGGAAATGTCCTCAGTTGCGGAAAGCAAAAAGCCGAAATCCATAAAAAGCTGGAAATATATCATGACCGCGCCCGCAACGCCGAGTATACCGTAGATTTCCGGCCCTAATATTCGCGACTGATACGGAACGGTTAAAAAGCTGAAAAGGTAGGTCGAAAACTGCAATAAATACAGCATGACGGTATTTTTCATGAGCACCTTTGATTTTGCGTCAATATTTTTGAATTTGTTAAGCATTTCCGACTTCCTTAAACAGTCTGTTGAACAATAACAGACATTTTGTTGTTAGCTATCCTTTTTCAGCCTTGCTAAACGGCTTTTTATGAGTGACAAATTTGCCTTCATCATATTGAAATTAAAGATCAGATTGCCGACAAGGAATATGAGTAAAATTATTAACGAATATATAATCCCTATTACAGCAAGCATATAATAAGATTCGCAGGAGGCTATTCTGTTATAAAACAGCGCAAAGCAAAGCGCCGCTATTGCCGTATTGGCAATCCACACTCGATATGACGGCTTTGCAGACTCATTAAGAATTACCCTGTTGGAATAAATTAAGAAATCGTTCGTCCTGTAAAGCAATGCCGCTATTGTTCCGAACAGTATTCCGTATATGCCGAACCTGAAGGCAAATACTATCGATAACACAATATTTATAACCGCTTCCAGTATGGCGCGGTTTTGCGTTTTTTTAAAGTGACCGGCAATATTTACAAGGTTATTTGCCGCAAATCTTGCGATGCTTAAAAACTGTACCGATACAAAAAGCAACGGCAGCCATATATTAATATAATTATAGTCAGACATACCGGAGGTATAAATTTTCATAAACGGCAGAGTTAAAACGCCTATGACCGTAAACATATAATATCCGACAGTCATTATATCAAACTCATAAAGACGGTATATTTCAAGAAATTTCTTCCTGTCGGAATGATATGTCTGCCCGAGGTAAAAACCCAAACCGTTGTTTATGGTGGAAAAAATATTTAATACGGTTGTGTATATATAATTGTAAACCGTGTAAAGGCTGACTGCCTTAAGTCCGTTTATAACCGACAGAATTATCATATCGGTATTGGAAAAAACAAGAGTAGCTATTTGGTGAACCAATACCGAATTTTTTTGATTTATCGCCTTTTCGTCGGGTTGTACCTTTAAATCGATCCATTTGTATTTTAAGCGAATATATATCTCAAAAAATACCATTTGAATAACATTAAAGATAAAGAATGCTATTTGAACGGTCAGTACATCGAACCCGTTTTTAATTAAAAATATTTTACTTAAATTTATGAAAACCGATATTACCGTGGTTATATTAGTTACCACATAAGACTTTCCCTCGGCTTGCAGCAGGATTTTATATTTACCCTGAAACATAAAATTAACTACATTGCCGAGCCCGCCGAAAAATATAAGAAGAGCCGCCATTGTGTAGCTTATGCATCCGCGCTTTACTATACACGGATAAAGCACCGAAAAAAGGGTCAGAGCCGCAAAATAGAGCTTACTTGTACGGATATAATATTTATGCGTTGCAGCGAGTATGGAATTAATCTCTCCGCGGTTGTTCTCGGTCAGCGGCTTATAAAGCGCCTGCAGCGTAGCGGTTCCGACTCCCGCCTCAAACAGCGAAAGATATACAAATAACTGATTTATGGTAGAGAGCAGTCCGTTGACCGATGAACCGTAACCGATTATAATTACTTTCGGAACTATTATTGCGAATACTACGGTAAGCAGTTGGCCTATTATTCCGAAAATAATATTGTATATGCCTTTTTTAAAATTCATATATCCGTCACCTGTCTTTAAGCTTGCGATTAATATCTAAAATCAGGTGAAGCATGCGGAAAAGCTTATGCCTCAAAAACCATATCGATATCCTGTCCTTTTGTGATAACAGGCATTTATAATACTTGTTTTTTTCAAAATGCGGATATTTTTTAAGGGTGTAATCAACCAGCTGAGCCTGCAGCATATTCCCGGGATCGCTTTTGTTTACCCGCATTGTTGCGGTGAAAAGGATGTGATATACCGCAAGATATTCAAGCTCGCTGTAATACTGCGCATGCTTTCCCGTCTGCAGAAAATAATTTTCGCTGAGCTCATAGGCGGTCAGTATTTCTTTATTCCTTAAAATCCGCGCCGAGTTTTTTTTGGAATCCGCCATAATAGAGTCCGAACGCTGAACATAGTTGTAATACGGCTTGGCAAGATAAGAAATTTTTAAGGTTTCCGATAATATCCTCGGGGTGGTCGCAAGATCCTCAAACCAAAGCCTGTCGGGGTAAAAGATACCGTTTTCGGTGAAAAGCGTTTTCTTATAAAGCTTGTCCCAGGCGCACGGCCATGCCGTTAAAACCCCTGGCATAACGGAAAATTCGGCATTCCCCATGGGAACTGCCCTTTCCTGCTTTAAAAGCGCGCCGCTTTCGTCAACATAATCGAAATCGAAGATTACAACATCGCTGTTTTCGCTTTCGATTATTTTTGTTGCATCCGCAAGCAGATCCTTTTCAATATAATCGTCGCTGTCCACAAAAAGCAGATATTCGCCGCGAGCGTTTATTATGCCTGTGTTTCTCGCGCCGCCCAAGCCCTTGTTTTCCTGGTTGATTATTATTATTTTTCCCGGGTTTTCCTCCTGCAGTTTACGAGCTTTGGCTTCGCTGCCGTCGGTTGAGCCGTCTATCACGACTATTATTTCAAAGTCGTCAAAGGTTTGCTCAAGGACTGAGGTCACGCATTTTTCAATGTATTTTTCAACATTATAAACGGGAATTATAACACTGACAAGCATTTCTTTCCTCACAGTCGGAAGATTTTATTTTTGGCGGCAAAATCAAGCACCGCGCCGTCGGCGGTCAAGCCTAAAGCCGAGAGACTTTCGAGCTTCTTTTTAAGCTTAATGCCGTTTTCGCGGTCGGCGTCAACGCACAAGAGCCTAAGATCACAGAGCGGCGAAATATGCAGCGCGGCGGGGGAGGTGCGAAGAGTCGGAGCCGTCACCAGCACTATATCGTTGTTGTTCTTTGCTTCGGTCAATTTATCTGCGGTCTTCTTCGGATCTGCGCTGTCCGTTCCGCCGATATTATAAACCGAGGCTTTTACGCCGTATTTATTTAACAGCTCTGCGGTCTTTTCTGCGGTGCCGGATATACCCCTGCCCGATTCGTCAGCGAAAAGCAGCGCAGTCTTTTTGCCGGTTGAAATAAGCCATCTGCCGATTTCATCGGCAGCAAAGGAATTCTTTTTGCCCGTTTCAAAAACAGGGGAGATATCTGTGTAATATTGCAGATCGTCCGTATCGTGTATTGCGGTTTCGAGAACGAAAATAAAGAACATAACGATTGCGGTAAGAAAACCGCCTATTATAAAGAAAATTACCGCGAATTTAGCGGCGCCGCCGCCCGCGGCATCCGAAACCTCTCTTTTTAAAACGTTCAGCTTAAATGTCGGATCGTTTATGCCGTTCTTCATCCATTTTTCGGATTCGGAAATATACTTTTCCATAAGCTCAAGCGCTGCCTGATCGGACATGCTGTCGGGAACGGATACCGTAACGGTGAACGTGCCGCTCAGCTCTTCGGAGCTTAAACTCTTGAAAATTTCCTTTTCCTCTTTTGTAAACGCGTCCGAATCAGTTACCGCGTTGCCTGCCAGCAAGCCTCTGTAATTATCAAAATAAACGGTGCGCTTTGAATATGTGCCCTCGTCCATGCCGTCCGGAATTTCAAAGGCAATCGCAATCGTTTCAGATACGGTTTTATCACCCAAACCGTCCTTTTTTGCCACAAAGGCAACACCGGCAAATATAATACCCACAAGAATAATAATCCATAAATTTCTTAAATACATCAAAAAGAGCTTGCGCAAATTCAAATTTTTTTCCATAGTTATTACTCCTTATTTTCAAAAGTCTTTTTCCCGTGCCCCAAAATCAGTGCGCCGAGTACGATGGGAAGACAGGAAAATACTATTTCGCCCTTTATCTCAAATAATATACACATAAGCAGAATCCAGAAAAAAACTATTTTTTCCGGATTTTCCGTTTCGCGCTTGAACATTCTCCACAGCAGGATCCCGTAAAGACTGATATATCTGACAAATGCAAAAATCAGTCCCCCGAACAAAAGCGGCCGCATAATACCGGCGTCGGTTTCCATATAATACAACTCGTTTTCGGTGTACCGTCCGTCCCCGATAAGTATAGTTTTAAAATCGGGAATAAAAAGCATCCTGTTCAGCAGCACATCCGAAGAATCCGTTCGGAGCGTTTTTTTGTTTATGAAATTAATTATCAGGTCAAACGCCCAGTCGAACCATGCGTCTATTGCCGGCACGCGGTTTTTCAAAACCAAAAGCGCGGCGATACAAAGCAGCAGGCCCGCAACGCACCACATAAATATCTTAGGCCGTTTTATCATAAGCCTTAATGCGAAAAAAAACAGTATTATCAGCGCCGCCAACGTGCCTATTCTTCCGTAAAACAGCGTTCCTACCAACAGCACCGCCGTAACCGCAATGGGAAAAAGCACATATTTCCGTTTGATATTTTTCTGAATGAAGTAATTATTGAATATAATCGCAATCAGACACTTGAAGGTATACTCAAACGTTGAAAATCCCGCCCAACCGTATCTGGTGGAATATCTTGTTTCCAAAGCCAGCGTCTTTGAATGCTCGTTCTCTTTTATTATCGAATAGAAAAAGTCCTTTATCTGCGGTATTACCATCATCACTACTGTTGAACCGATATACAGCAGGCACGAAAAGATAAAATACTTGCAGAATGTTCTCAGGTCCGCGTTCGGAATATTCTTTTTGATCAGCATTACCAAAAACAACATTCTGAACATTATCTTTGTAACGGTCATAATTTCCTCGGTAAAATATGTATAATCATACGTCCCGTAAATAATAGGAATTATGACAGCTGCCGCCGTCAGCAAAATCAACGGTATAATGCAAAGCAGCAGATCCGAATATACAATTTTACTTACCGTTTTTACCAAAAGGTCAAAATTAAACACCATGTAAACCAGGGGAACAAGGTAGGCGAACGCATACATAATTATGCTGCCCCTGACAGTTATAAACGGAAAAAAGTGATAAGCGCAGAGGAGCAGTATCCAAAGCTTAAATTCACCCTTTTCCCAATATCCCGTTTGCACTTTTTCACCTCCCTTATTTAAGACCGTTGATCAACGAGCGCCACTTATTAATAATTGTTTCCCCGGAAAATTCCGAAAGGTTTTCGCCCGACGCCTTACTCATTTTAATGCGTAAATCCCTGTCATCCATTAGGTTGCCCAATTTTTCGGCATAATCCTCTATGCTCATAGCTTGTATTAAAAATCCGTCAACCCCGTCTCTTATCATTTCCCCGGGGCCTGATGTAATATCAAAGCTTATGCAGGGCAGATGATTTACCTTTGCCTCAAGAATAACAAGCGGGAAACCCTCACGTTCGGAGGTCAGCGCGTATATTCCGCCCTGGCGGTACACCGTTTCGGGAGTATCGGTATTTCCCATAAAGAAAACCCTGTTTTCAAGCCCGCGCTGCCGTACCGCGCCGTCGTATTCGTCTTTACCCTCGCCGTCTCCGTAAATAATCCATTTCCAGTCGGGTCTTGTCGGCAGTACTCTTGCCGCTATCTCCGTTAAAATATCATATCTTTTTTCAGGGCTTATACGTCCCAGTGAAAGTATTGTCTTTTCATCAGGATTGTAAGCCGCCGCATTCTGTTCTATCGTTTTATTTATTCCGTTGTAAATATTGGTAACCTTTTTTTCGGATAAATGAAATTTTTTTCTGTAAGCCTCTGCCGTGGCTTTGGTTAATGTGACTGTCTTTTTTGAGAGCAAAGCGGAAATAAAGCGCACAAGCGTAATTTTTTTCTCGTGCCATCTGCTCATAAGCGCCTCGTGCTCACAAAAAATCAGGCGTGTCCTTGACCTGAATTTCAGCATTGCAATCGCCGGCATTGAAGACTGAAAGCCCATAAGTAAAACGGTCTCGATGCCGTTATCCTTAATATAGCGGCGAACGCCTTTTCCGCCTTTTTTTATAACCTCTCTGCCGCGCAGCGGCTCATCGGTTGCAAAATAAACGCGGTTTACTCGTTCATCAATTTTATAGGGCACCTTATCCCCTGATTTTGTAAGAGAAATTATGTGCACGTCGTAATAATCGCAAAGCTCGTTTGCAAGGTTTGTCAGCACACGCTCTATACCGCCGGTTACGGTATAATCCCAAACTATAAAAGCAATCTTTTTCAATAAACCGCGTCCTTATTTTTTCAAAATACGGTTATATACCGTTCCGAGTTTATTCTGCGCAAAAGAAACCGCTCTGCAAAGACAGGCGTATAAAACCGTATGTTCTCCGGCAAAAATTTTCTTGATAATTTTCATTTTTGAAGAGGTTGGGTTGTACTTTTCCGCTACATCTTTTGTAAGCCCGTCGTTAAGATAAATCTTAAAATTATTTTTGCGCTCCGACCTTGTCAGCCTTGCTTTTTTTGAAAATCCGCGTATACCGCACGATATAACGTGCTTTATATATATTTTATAAAGCAGCTGCATATTTTCGGCGGTAGCCGCGCAAAGCGCCTCAAGACATTCTTTTTCCGATAAATAACGCTTTTTTGATAATGCGAAAAAATTCGGATTATAAGCCGAAACCAAGGTTTCATGCGACGGTTTTCTGTAATTATAAAGCGCGCAATCAAGCGCCGCAACGCTTTTTGCCTTAGGAATAAGCTCTATGTTGAAAAAAAAGTCTTCCATACTTTGTATGGAATTAAATTCAACCCCGCTTGATTTCAAAAATTCCGTTCTGTAAAGCTTGTTCCACATATACGGGAATAAGGCTCTGCCGTCCAATTCGGCTATAAGCGAACCTATTTCTTCGGCGGTGCTGCAAACTGCCCTTTCGGGCTTTACCGAAACGGTATATTTTTCTTCGCCGCGTTTATCTTCATAGCGAAAATTTACCCCGAAAATAACAATATCCGTTTCTTCCCCAACAGCATTCAAAAGCCGCGAGAAGGTATTCGGTTCAAGCCAATCGTCCGAATCGGCAAAAACGGTCCACTCGCCGCAGGCATATTGCATACCTGTTTTGCGCGCTTCGCCCAGTCCGCCGTTCTTTTCCTTGTGAATAACCCTTATTCTGCCGTCCTCTTTTGCCAATCGGTCGCATATCTCCCCGCAGTTGTCGGGCGAGCAGTCATCCACCAAAATAATCTCGAAATCGGTGAAATCCTGATCTGTAATGCTGTTAACGCAATTTTCAAGATAACGGCTCACATTATAAACCGGAACTATGACGCTTACTTTAACGCTGTTCATTTATCTCCCTGCCTTAAGCTTTGCAAAGGTCTTTGTATTGCCCGATTTTACCTTGGAAATAACCCTGCCCTCCATATAGGTAAGCCCGGCGTTATTCCACTTTATCGGCAGCAGCATTATTTTCATATATTTTGAATTCGGCTTTGCGGTCTTAACGGCATTTTTTACGCGGTCGGTTGAAATTATGCGCTTTATCTCCGCCTTTTTCTCCTTTGCGGAAAGCGGGCAGTTGCGGTTTGTAACATTTTCAACGCAGCCTATTATGCGCTCGATATATCTGCGCGCCAAAAATTCGCGAACCTCGGGAGTATCTACGCCCCAATAGGCGAAAAGCTCCTCCATCCAGCCGTTTTCTTCCTCGCGCTTGTCGTACATATCGCTGCGGTATTTCGCGGTCTCGCTTTCGGCACGCTTGCGTATAAAATGATAGAACTTGTCCGACAGAACGGAAACCCGCTCAACATCGCGCACAACGCTTAAATTAAAGGGGAAGTCGTCCCAAAATGTCTGCGGGAAATAGAGCTTGTTTTCAAGAATATAGCTTGATAAATAAAGCTTGTTCCACGGGGTGTAAAGCAGGTTTTTATCAAAAAGCGCATACGCGTTTTTACGAAATTCCTCTTTGGTACCGTAAACCGCGGCGGGGCAGACCTGCTCCTGCGTGAATTTTTCGGTATCGCTGTAATAGGTGTCGATATAATAGCCCGAAACCACCAGCTGTGAATCGTTCTTTTCGGCTGCGGCAACCATCTTTTCAAGCATGTCGGGCTCTGTCCAGTCGTCGGAGTCCATAAAGTACATATATTTGCCTACAGCCTTATCAATAGCGACATTGCGCGCGCTCGGCGCTCCGCCGTTTTCCTTGTGTATTACCTTTATGCGGGGATCTTTCGCGGCATATTCATCGCAGATTTCGCCGCTGCGGTCCTTTGTTCCGTCGTCCACACAGAAAAATTCCCAATCGGTAAGGGTCTGCGCCTGAATACTTTCAATCGCCTTGCCTACATAGTCTTCAACGCCGTATACCGGCATTATTACGCTGACTTTAATATCCGCCAATTTTATTTCCTCCGAATATATTTTGTTAGATTATAACACTGATCATTATTTTTTTCAAGCATTACAGCAGCCTGTCCGCAAGACTCAACGCTTCCTCCACAGTATCGTCCATGTCAAAGTACTTATATTGCGCAAGTCTGCCGCCGAAAAGCACATTTTCCTTTTCGGCAAGAGCGGCGTATTTTTTGTAAAGCTCATTGTTTTTCTCGTTATTAACCGGGTAATACGGCTCCATACCCTCCCTCCAATCGGCAGGATATTCGCGCGTCACAACCGTTTTCGGCTGTGTGCCGAAATTGAAATGCTTGTGCTCTATAACACGGGTATACGGCACCTCGCGCTCGGTGTAGTTTACAACCGCCACGCCCTGGTGGTTTTCTTCGTCCAACACCTCTGTCTCGAATTTAAGGCTGCGGTATTCAAGCTTGCCGAGACTGTATGCAAAATATTCGTCTATCGGTCCTGTGTAAATGCATTTATCTGCCGTTTGCAGGTAATTCTCACGGTCGGCAAGAAAATCGGTGTTGAGCCGTACTTCCGCGCCGTTTAGCAGCTTTTCTATAAGCTCTGTATAGCCGCCGCAGGGTATGCCCTGGTAGCGGTCGTTAAAATAGTTATTATCATAGGTAAATCTTACCGGAAGACGCTTTATTATAAACGCGGGCAGCTCGCTGCAATCTCTGCCCCACTGCTTTTCGGTGTAGCCCTTTATAAGCTTTGTGTAAACATCGCGTCCCACAAGGCTTATCGCCTGCTCCTCAAGGTTTTTCGGCTCGCCCTTTATCTCGGCTCTCTGCTTAGCAAGCACCTCCGCCGCCTGCTTAGGCGTTGAAATGCCGAACATTTTTGAAAAGGTGTTCATATTAAAGGGCATATTATACATTTCGCCCTTGTAATTTGCAACAGGAGAATTCACAAAGTTATTAAATTCAACCAAGCCTGTCACATAATCCCAAACCCGCTTGTTTGAGGTGTGGAAGATATGCGCGCCGTATTTATGCACGTCAATACCCTCAACCTTTTCGGTGTATATATTTCCGCCTATATGCCCGCGGCGTTCAAGCACAAGAACCTTTTTTCCTTTTTTTATCGCCTCGTGAGCGAATACCGCTCCGAACAGACCGCTGCCCGCGATTATATAATCGTATTTTTTCATACAGTGCTTTCCTTTCAGAAATGTATTACTGTGTTATTTTACCACTTTTCCCCCGATATTACAAGTAGTATTATTTAAACGGGATATATGAGGGGCATGGTAACGCGGAAAATGTTTTTAGAAGGGGGAACGGCGCTTATTTGCGCGCCATAGAGCTTTTAGCGATTTTTCGCTTACGAGATGCTTTTCTGTCGCCGGAAAACGAAAAATGCGGTGCCGACGCCGCAAAAACCGATTTTCGAATTTATTAAGAGGCGGTCATATATCTGTCTTGAAAAATTGATATTTACGGTATAATATATAAATTGTACATATTAGGTAATTAAATTAAAAACCGGCAGTCGGGCTTCGGTGAGTCCGGCTGCCGTGAAAAGAAAGGAAAAAGTAAAATGAAAGTTATGAGCAAGCAAAGGAACAGTAAAATGTGCATAGTCTGCGGCATGGAAAATCCAATAGGATTAAAAGCTCAGTTTTATAATATGGAAGATGAAAGTGTTATGACAATATTCAAATACAGCGAGGAATTTCAAAGCTTTCCCCAAAGAGTTCACGGGGGGCTGATCGCAACAATGCTTGACGAGTTGGGCTTGAGAGCGTTGTGGGCAAAAAAGAAATCAGAAGATATATTCGGCGTAACCGTATCAATTGAGATTAAATATAGGAAGCCTGTGCCGTATGACGAAACCTTGATCGGGAAAGGATCGGTAAAAAAAGAAACTTCAAGGTTCATAGTTGCATGCACAGAGCTGTTTGATAAAAACGGGCAGCTGCTTGCAAATGCGGAGGTAAAATATATGAAATCAGATGTGAATAAAATTTCAAAAGAAGTAGATTCACATGAAGAAATGTGTTATTTGATTGATGACGATATCAAAGAAATTGAATTTGAAAATTGATTAAATACAAATAGTATTTGATGCGGGATTATTGAGGAGCATCGGCACAATCACTTGACCTGCCGCAGAAACACCTGCTTTTATGCCCGCCTCATATTATGTCCGCGCTTTTTAAGCCGCAGAATAAAGAATACACAGAGCAAGCTCTGGCATATAAGCATAATAATGCAGCCCTCGAGCTTCATATCTCCGCCCGAAAGCAGGCGGTTTCCGCTGAGAGTGAGCTTCAGCAAATACGGCTTTTCGTCAAAAAGTGAAAGACTGCCGAAAACCAGCGAGCTTAAAGCGTTATAAACAAAATGCGCGGTAAACGGGGCTAAAACCGAACGGGTGTACTCTGCGAGCAGGCAGAGCACGAAATTACCGAGCAGCATATTTGCCGCATAAATAATGCCGCCTTTAAAAATACCCGGATTCATTGATAGGAAAAGTAAGGTTATTATCACCGCGACCGGTGCGAAGCCGTAATATTTACGGTAAAGACGGAAAAGATATCCGCGCAGCAGAAGCTCTGTAGCAAGCGTATTCATGAAGATTGCGGCGAGCCAAATAAGAGTGTTTCCCGGGCGGTTTATTCCCGAAAAACGCAGCGTCCTTATAATAAAGAGCGGCAGCACGGTCAGCACAATCGGAGCAATACCGGTTATAAGCCCTATGCTGTAATGCCTGAATTTATTTGCCGTGTTGAAAATTTTAAGCCTGTTATGCTCGACCGCCGTTTTGAAGAGCAGTGTGAATATCAGCATCACAGTAAAGAAAACGCCCTCGCGCCATAAATTGCTCACGGCGGCGTTTTTCGCCTTTACCGAC
>URNB01000003.1 GCA_900549055.1 uncultured Oscillospiraceae bacterium | reverse complement strand
CTTTCCGCAAACGCCCCCCGCAAGCTGCCTTATAAGGTCGCGTAAAACGGTGGTTTTTCCGCTGCCGGGGGAACCCGCTATCAGCAGTCCGCCCGGCTTATACGCCCGCACAATATCGTTCGCAGCCCCCCGGATCTCATGTGCTATTCGGATATTTACCGATGAAATATCACTCATATTTCCGTTCTCGTTCAGCGTGCCGCAAACGCCCGCACGGTTTCCGCCGCGCAGCCTTATGTACCCTTTTTTTAGCTCTTCAGTGTGCGCGTATACAGAGCTTTTGCAAAGCAGCTTAAAGCTTTCGGCAAGCTCTGATGCTTCCGTTTTTAAAAGCCCGCGGGTCAGACAAAAGGATATCTGCCCGTTTTCAAGCACAAACACCGTGTCTCCCCCGACCGTGAGCGCCACGGGAAGACCGGTGCGCAGCCGTATTTCCTCGGCGCTTTCCTTGACTTTGTCGGGCAGCTTTTCAAGCACGCTCCGTATTGCGGGGCTGACACCGTACAGCGCGTCGTCAAAACGCTTTTTGCTTTCCATTCACCGTCACCTCTCAATAAATTCTATGACGGGGTTGTCCCGGATATTCATAATGAAATATTTATTTCCGCAAATACTTTACTTGTTCATAAATTTATAGTATTATAGTTATTGCGCGACGATTTGTGCGGCAGAATGGAGACCTCTTTATGAAAAGAACAAAGCTTAAGGACAGAAAGCTCCCCGATTACACCAGGGGAGAGGAAATATTCAACATGGTATCCCACATAGTAGGCGGAGCGTTCGGCATTGCAGCGCTTGCCACCTGCGTTGTGAGAGCCTTTATTCACGGCGGAGCCTATGAGGTTGTGAGTGCCTTTATTTACGGCTTTTCAATGATACTGCTTTACACCATGTCAAGCGTCTATCACGGTCTCAAGCCCGAAGCCGCCAAAAAGGTCATGCAGGTCATAGATCACTGCACCGTGTTTATACTTATCGCAGGTACATATACTCCTGTCGCCCTCTGCTCGCTCAGGCGGGCAAGCACCGCACTCGGCTGGACGGTATTCGGAATAGTATGGGGCGTTTCGGCGCTCGGCATTACTCTTAACGCGATCGATCTTAAAAAATACAGTGTGTTTTCGATAATCTGCTATTTAGCGCTCGGCTGGTGCATAGTTTTCACGGGAAAATCCGCAATAAACGCGGTCGGAACGACAGGCTTTATGTGGCTGCTCGCAGGCGGAATTTCTTACACGGTGGGCGCTGTGCTTTACGGCATTGCGGGGAAAAGCGTACACCGCTATATGCATTCGGTATTCCATATTTTTGTGGTGGCGGGCAGTATTCTGCAGTATTTCTGCATTATTTTTTATGTGCTGTAACAGTGCGCAGATCCGCACTTTAAGCCGTCTGTGAACAAATTATTAAAAAATGTTGAATTATCCGATCAACTGTGTTATTATTAGCATATGTATGCTTCAGCCGCTCAAGGCGGCAGATCGGAGTTAATATAAATGAGAGCTGACGGAAAGCGTTTACGCAATACCGACCCTATGTATACGGTGGCGGCAT
This sequence comes from uncultured Oscillospiraceae bacterium, assembly GCA_900549055.1. Lineage (GTDB taxonomy): Bacteria > Bacillota > Clostridia > Oscillospirales > Acutalibacteraceae > UBA737. Next base: position 46,450 of record URNB01000003.1, on the reverse strand, counting down.
ATGTCATGAGCAAGCGTGTCGATTCCATGAACATGGTCACGCTTGATATCCCATATGATCCCATTCAGGAGTACTTAAATAAAAAGCGCAGGGAAGGTGTGTCATTAAGCCATCTCGGCGTAATTATCGCGGCATATTTGAGGACGGCGGCGGAATTCCCGCTGCTTAATCGGTTTATAATGAACTGCAAGCCCTATGCGCGCAATGAGTTTTGCGTTGCAATGGTGGTGCTGAAATCCGGTCAGATGGACAACGGTACAATGTCAAAAATGTATTTCAATATGACCGATACCATTTTTGATGTTAATGATACGATAAATAAATATGTATCCGATAACCGCGAGGTGCCCGAGAAAAACGGCACCGAAAAAATGATTAAAATTCTCCTCGGTGCTCCCGGCGTGCTGAGAGTGGGCGTGGGGCTGTTTAAGTTTATGGATAAGCACGGGCTGTTACCTAAAAAGGTTATTGATATGTCACCCTTCCACAACAGCCTTTGCATTTCAAATTTAGCGTCTATACGCACCAATCATATTTACCACCACTGCTATGAGTTCGGCACAACCAGCGTGTTTATAACAATGGGTAATCTGCGCGAGGTTCCGAGAAGAAGCGGTGGAGAAATTATATTCGAGCGCTGCATACCGCTCGGCGTTGTAATGGATGAAAGAATCTGCTCGGGCAGCTATTTTGCGCTTGCATTCCGCAAGATACGCAAATATCTGCGCAATCCCGAGCTTTTGGAGCTGCCGCCCGAGGTAGTAAATGAAGATCCCGATAAATAATACTTGATTTTATTACATAATTGGTATAAAATAATCTGTGGACTTAAAGGTCACAGATTATTTTCATATCGGAGGTATAATAAATGTTAGTATCAGCAAAAGAAATGCTTACCAAGGCGAAAGCCGGCAAATATGCGGTGGGTCAGTTCAACATCAATAACCTTGAATGGACCAAGGCTATTCTTCAGACAGCCGAGGAATTAAAGTCACCCGTTATTCTCGGTGTTTCCGAGGGAGCTGGAAAATATATGTGCGGATATAAGACCGTTGTAGGCATGGTTAACGGCATGCTCGAGGAAATGAACATCACCGTTCCGGTTGCTCTGCACCTCGACCACGGCAGCTATGAAGGCGCTAAAAAGTGCATTGAGGCAGGCTTCTCATCGATAATGTTTGACGGCTCTCATTATCCGATCGAAGAAAACATTGCAAAAACAAAGGAGCTTGTTGAAACCTGCAATAAGTTGGGTCTTTCGCTTGAAGCAGAAGTTGGCGCTATCGGCGGCGAGGAAGACGGCGTTATAGGCGGCGGCGAGGTTGCAGATCCGAAGGAATGCAAAATGATAGCTGATCTGGGCGTTACAATGCTGGCTGCGGGTATCGGCAATATTCACGGCAAGTACCCCGCTAACTGGACAGGCCTCCGTTTCGATACATTAGCTGAAATTCAGGAGCTCACAGGCACAATGCCCCTCGTTCTTCACGGCGGCACGGGAATCCCGGCCGACATGATAAAGAAAGCCATCTCCCTCGGCGTTTCAAAAATCAACGTTAACACCGAATGCCAGTTAGCTTTCGCAGCGGCTACCCGCAAGTATATTGAAGCGGGCAAGGATCTTGAAGGCAAGGGCTTTGACCCCCGCAAGCTGCTCGCTGACGGTGCTCAGGCTATTAAAGACACCGTTAAGGAAAAAATGGAGCTTTTCGGCTCAGTCGGAAAAGCTTAAACAAAATTTCGGCATAACAAAACGGTCACCTGCAAAAGCAAGTGACCGTTTTTTATAATTCCGAATTCCGCATTTATCTTACACCGCGTCGGGGTGGGTATGCTTATACTCGATATTTTCCTCGATCATCATATCCTTAACCTTCATAAGGCGGGCGCGGCTTGCGCGCTCGTTTTCTTCAAGCTTCATGGATATAAAGTGAATCGTTTCCTGATAGCGCGGTATCATAACGTGCTCAAGCGCATTAACGCGACGGCGCGTTTTTTCAATTTCATCCGCCATAAGCTTTACCGATTTTTCCATTTCGGCAAGCTTCAGCATTTTAGGCAATAGGTCGGAAAGTCCGCTTACCGCATCATCAAGCTCAAAGCTTGTGGACGCAAAGCCGTAGGAGAAAATATCCGATTGCTCGCTGGTTCTTGTTTTAAAGGAATAAACAGGTATATCCACGCTCATAACATTGCGGGTGGAGGCTTCGAGATAAACCTCCTGCTTCGGCGCCAAAAGGGCTGTGTCAAGCTCCTCTTTAGACATAACGCTTGAGGCTAACACAAAATCGTTATTAACCGATTTTAAGCGTTCCTCAACCTCCTCGCGCAGAGCCTTTGTCTCGCGTATCATATCAAGAAACTGCCGCATAAGCTCGTCGCGCTTATCCTTAAGCAGCTTATGACCGCGCAGCGCGGTGGAAAGCTGCTTTTTAAGGCGCGTTAGCTCCATACGGGTGGGGTTTACGTTAAGTACAGCCATATTTTATGACCTCCTTAAAACTTACCGTAATATTTATCAAGCATTTCATCGCTGATACGCTTAAGCTCGCTGCGGGGCAGAATTGAAAGCAGCTTCCAGCCGAGATTGAGCGTTTCCTCAATGGTACGGTTGGTGTTGTAGCCCTGCGACACATATTCGCTTTCAAATCTATCGGCAAATTCGGCGTACTTTTTATCAATATCGGTCAAAGCAGCCTCGCCTAAGATTACCATAAGCTCCTTGGCGTCCTTACCTCTGGCATACGCCGCGAAAAGCTGGTTCATTGTAGCGGCGTGGTCCTTACGGGTGCGCCCCTCGCCTATTCCCTTATCCTTAAGCCTTGACAGTGACGGCAAAACGTCGATAGGCGGTGTTACGCCCTTTCTGTAAAGCTCGCGGCTCAAGATTATCTGACCCTCGGTAATATAGCCTGTAAGGTCGGGTATCGGGTGGGTCTTATCGTCCTCGGGCATTGTTAAAATAGGTATAAGGGTTATAGAGCCCTCTTTGCCCTTAAGCCTGCCCGCGCGCTCATAAAGGGTTGCAAGGTCGGTATACATATATCCGGGGTAACCGCGCCTGCCCGGCACTTCCTTACGCGCGGCGGATACCTCACGCAGAGCGTCGGCGTAGTTTGTAATGTCGGTCATAATAACAAGCACCTGCATACCGAGGTCAAATGCCAAGTATTCGGCGGCGGTAAGCGCCATCTTCGGCGTTGCAATACGCTCAATTGCGGGGTCGTTTGCAAGGTTTACAAACATTACCGTTCTGTCAATAGCGCCTGTTTCCTTAAAGGAATCTATAAAGAAGTTAGATTCTTCAAAGGTAATACCCATTGCGGCGAAAACAACGGCAAACTGCTTGTTATCGCCGAGCACCGTCGCCTGCCTTGCTATCTGCGCGGCAAGGTTTGCATGAGGAAGACCCGAGGCCGAGAAGATAGGTAGCTTTTGCCCTCTTACCAGTGTATTAAGTCCGTCGATAGCGGAAACGCCCGTTTGAATAAACTCCTGCGGGTAGTTTCTCGCGGCGGGGTTCATAGGTCTGCCGTTAATATCCATTCGCTTTTCGGGTATAATTTCGGGGCCGCCGTCAATGGGTCTTCCAAGTCCGTCAAACACGCGGGAGAGCATATCGGGCGATACGGGCAGCTCCATTCCGCGCCCTAAAAAGCGCACCTTTGAATCGGCAAGGTTAATTCCCGCCGAGTTTTCAAAAAGCTGAACCAATGCGTTTGTGCCGTTTATTTCAAGCACCTTGCAGCGGCGAATATCGCCGTTAGGCAGTTCTATTTCGCCCAGCTCATCGTACTTAACGTTATCAACGTCGCTTACCATCATAAGAGGTCCTGCAACCTCGCGTATGGTTTTATATTCCTTTGGCATAGCAGTTCCCCTCCTTAATCCTCATCCTTTGCCTTAACAGCCTTGTCAATATCGCTGTCAAGCTCGGATAAAATTTCGTTGTATTCGCTCTCTGTTTGCTTTTCATCCGCATACTTAAAGCGGCCTATGCGCTCGCGCGAGGGCATTGCAACTATTTTTTCAATAGCAGCACCCTTGCCAAGCGCTTCAAGCGATTTATCGTAAAACGCCAAAATAAGCTCCATAAGCAGATATTGTTTATCAAGCGAAGTATAGGTATCGACCTCGTCAAATGCGTTCTGGTGCAAATAGTCCTCTCTTATAGACCTTGCCGCTTCCAGCTTTAGGCGGTCGGAGGGAGAAAGCGCATCCATACCTACAAGCTTTACTATTTCTTCAAGCTCGGATTCTTCCTGCAAAATAGTCATAAGTCTGCCGCGCAGCTTGTACCAATCGGGCTTGACGTTTTTATTAAACCAGTCCGACAGCGAATCGGCATAAAGCGAATAGCTTGTAAGCCAGTTTATTGCGGGGAAATGGCGCTTGTATGCAAGGGCTGAATCAAGCCCCCAGAAGACCTTTACTATACGCAGGGTTGCCTGCGATACAGGCTCGGAAATATCGCCGCCCGGAGGAGATACCGCGCCGATAACCGAAAGCGCGCCCTCTGTTTCGCCCTCGCCGTTTACAATAACTCTGCCCGCGCGCTCATAGAACTGCGCAAGGCGCGAGCCGAGATAAGCAGGGTAGCCTTCTTCGCCCGGCATTTCTTCAAGTCTGCCCGACATTTCACGCAGAGCCTCTGCCCAGCGGGAGGTTGAGTCAGCCATAAGCGCTACGGTGTAGCCCATATCGCGGAAATACTCGGCTATTGTAATGCCTGTATAGATAGACGCTTCACGCGCCGCAACAGGCATATCCGAGGTGTTTGCAATAAGCACGGTGCGCTCCATTAAGGAGTTGCCCGTTCTCGGGTCTTTCAGTTCCGGGAATTCGTTTAAAACGTCGGTCATTTCGTTGCCGCGCTCGCCGCAGCCGATGTATACTATAATATCCGCCGCAGCCCATTTTGCAAGCTGGTGCTGCACAACGGTCTTGCCCGAGCCGAAAGGCCCCGGAACCGCCGCAACGCCGCCCTTTGCTATCGGAAACAGCGTATCAATAACGCGCTGACCGGTAACCAGCGGAATATCCGGCGATAATTTGCGCTTATACGGTCTGCCCACGCGAACTGGCCATGACTGCATAAGGGTAAATTCCTTTACGCCCTTATCGGTCTCAATTTTATAAACCGTTTCTTCAACCGTGTAGTCGCCCTCGGCTATTTCCACTATTTTGCCCTTTATTCTGTTAGGCACCATAATTTTGTGGTTTACAATCGCGGTTTCCTGCACCGTACCCACGGTGTCGCCTGCTGCAACCTCGTCGCCTACTTGTTTTGCGGGGGTAAAGTGCCACTTTTTATCTCTCGGCAGGCTCGGCACTTCAACGCCGCGCTGAAGATTTGTGCCGCTTACCTTCATTATCTCTGCAAGCGGTCTTTGAATACCGTCGAATATTGAGCCGATAAGTCCGGGTCCCAATTCAACGCTCAAAGGCTTACCCGTGGAAACAACCTTTTCTCCGGGACCCAGTCCCGCCGTTTCCTCATAAACCTGAATTGAAGCCTTATCGCCGTGCATTTCTATTATCTCGCCTATAAGGTGCTTATCCGAAACGCGCACAACGTCGAACATATCCGCGTTGCGCATACCCTCCGCAATAACAAGAGGGCCCGCAACCTTGGTTATAGTTCCTTCGGTCATTGTGATTACTCCTATCTGTTGAAAATTATATCCGAGCCGACCGCTTTTTCCACTGCGCATTTGAGCGCCGCCACGCCCGAGCCGTTATTGCCCGAAACGCCCGTGATCGGCACAACCGAGGGGGAAAGCTGACGGTTTACCTTTTCAATCTCCTTTTGAAGAAAGGGTACTAACCTCTCGGTCACGAAAATAACGCCGTAGCCGGCATTAACTATTTTTTTTAACTCCGCGGCGCTTTCCGCATCTGTATCGCAGGGGTAAATATCAAGCCCCACAGCCGCAAAGCCTTTTATGCTTTCGGTATCGCCCAAAACCGCTATTTTAACCATAAAGCTCACGCAGCCTTTCAAGCGTTTTATCGGAGCCTTGCCCCGTTTTAACGCCGCTGTAAATTATCTGCAAATCGGTTATTTGCGCCTTGCGGGCTAACATATAGCCTATAAGCGGCTCTATACCGATAGTTATATATTTGCACCTTTTAGCGGTGGAAAGCAGCCTGTTATCGGCATATTTTTCAAAATCACCGGGCGATTTTTTATACGCCTCGGCAGCCTCTGCACCGCCCACGGTAACCGCTTTGCCAAGCAGCTCCAAGACTTTTTCCTCACCGCCCAGCGCCGCCGTTACCATAGCCTTTTTGGAAACAACGCCGGTTTCTGTGAGGGTGCTTTCTATGAACTGCGCGCTCCTGCCCGTTTTTGCGGCACGCAAAGCCGCTTTAATATTTTTATAAAACACCGAAACGGTTATAAGGTCTTTTATAACCGTATTTTTCGATTTTTCGGCAAGCAATGTTTGCGCCGACATACAGCCCGCGTCTATAATGCAGTCGGCAAGCTGGCTGTCGCCCGATTGCGCCAAAACCTCGTACGCCTCGGCGGCGGGCTTTCGCATATAATCGGGCAGCAGGTCAAATCGCTTTTCCTTTACCGCCTTTTGCAAAGCGGGTAATTCCACGCTTGCGGGAAGTATGAGCAGGACTTCGTATTCCCTGCCCCTTATAATGCCTTTAAGCACCGCCTTGTAGTTGTGAAAATCATTTTCACAAAGGAATGGCGCAAAAGCAGCGGTATCCGGCGCGTTATCGGTCAGGTATTTCCACATTTCCTCGGCGTCCTCGTGCAAAAGAGTAGGCACATCGGCGTTATCGGTCTTGCCTATACCCTTGTCGCGCAGCATACGCGCAAGCTCGGTAACATTGCTTGCTGCGGCAAAGCCCGATAGATCGTTTTTCTTTAAAAGCTTGTTTTCTCTCGCCCTTAAATTGCCTATTGCAAAGCCGACAGATTTTTCCGGCATAGTCTCACCTTCTTTTTAAGTTTAGTTTCAGTTAAACAGCGCTTTATTTAACTCATCGGTCAGCACATCGCGCTTTTCGTGAATGAGCGCGGATAATTCGCCGTTTATTTGAATATCGCCGTATTTAAGTATGAAACCGCCGTTTATATCGGCAAAGTTGTCGCTTAAGGTAAAACCGAGAGCTTCAAGCTCCGATTTAAAGGATGCTGTATCGCGGGCTTTATCCTTAACCGACAAATAAACCTCGCCCTTGCCGTTCAACTTTTCCTTTTTAATTAAGGTAAGCAGAAAATCAAAATAATCCTTATCGCCGTATGCGTTTACGGTATCGGCAACGAAATTAAGCGCCTTTTCAATAAGCCCCCTGCGGCAGTTAAGCGCCGTATCGCGTTTTAAAAGCTCGGCGGAGGATTTACCGGAGTTTATTATAAGCTCCGCCTTTTTCTCTGCCTCCGCCTTTATTTTTTCGGCTTCCGACTCAGCCTCTTCCCTTGCCGCGGCTATAATATCCGCAGCCTGCTTTTCGGCGTCGGAATTTATTTTATCCGCCTGCGCCTTTGACTCTTCGGCAATGCCTGCAAGTATTTTTTCGCTTGATGTCATAGCATTCACCTTACAGAAGAATTACGGTAAGGAATGAAATAAGGAACGCCAAAAGAGCGTAAATTTCAACGAGTGTGATGGAAACGAGCGCCTTCGGGAACGCGCTTTCGTCCTTTGCAAAAAGGGAGATACCCGCAACTGCCGCCTTGCCCTGCGAAATAGCCGAAAGCAAACCGCCGAACGCGATAGGCAGGCAGGCTGCAAGAATCATAAAGCCGTTCCAGGTAGTAAGGCTTTGAAGTCCGCCGAAAACGCCTATTTTGGTAAGCACTATAAAGGAAACTATAAATCCGTACAAACCCTGTGTACCGGGGAGCAGCTCCAAAACCAGCATTTTACCGAATTTTGAAGGATCCTCCGCCAAAACGCCCATACCTACCTCGCACGCCATACCTACGCCGCGCGCAGAGCCTATACCTGCGAAAATTGTTGCCAGTGCCGCGCCCAAAAGCGCCAAAAAAGTTCCCATTGTCATTTTAATTTTCCTCCTTAGAATTTAGATCCAACTGTGTATATTTTGTATTGGTTGAAAATGCTTTGAATTCTTTTCCGCCGCCCTCGTAAAACTTTGAGAACAGCTCTACATATTGAAGTCTGAGCGTATGAACATATGCGCCCAAAATATTAAGCCCGAAGTTTATTGCGTGACCGAGCGGGAATATAATGATAAGCATTAAAAATCCGCCCACGGTTCTGCCGCCCATACCCGCCAGCATATTAAACACCGCGCTCATGGCAGAGGTTGTAAGTCCCAGCGCCATAAGTCGGGAGAATGAAAGTAAGTCGCTTACATAGCTTGTAATGTCATAAAGCGAGGTAATACCTGAAAATATTCTCGCCACGGGGTTTTTCTTATCGCGCCCTTGGGTCAGTATCAGTCCCACAGCAGAGCCTATCGCCAAAGCAATACCGACGGTCTTAAGAGAGGGCAGCACCACAAAGCCCGCCGCCATTACCGTAAGACCTAAAAGCTCTGTTATCCAAAGTCCGGCGTCAAAAAACGCGCCCGCTTTATCTCCGTTTTTCATGCAGGTTACAAACTTGGCGCAAAGACCGACGATTATTTCAATAAGACCCAGCGCAAGGCTTAAAATAAGCATTGTCACCGCGTCACCGTTCATCGGGTCTATAAGCGCAGGCAGCGTTATCTTGTGTCCGAAAAAGCTTTCGCTTATAACCGCTATGCTATCCCCGAAAAAGCTGCCGTACACAAGCCCCCACAAAAACGTAGATATTCCGCAGTAGCGGAAAAGGCGCATACTCTGCTTCATCGAGGGCGAGGGGTGCAGCTTTTTAATCGCAAAGGTCGTTGCCAATATCATAATAAGTCCGTAGCCCGCATCCGAAAACATCATGCCGAAAAACAGGTAATAGAAAAATCCGGTTATCGGCGTGGGGTCTATATCGTGAGCACCCGGCAGCGAATACATTTTAACAAGCGATTCAGCAGGTCTTGCAAAAGCGTTGTTTTTAAGCACCACGGGCGCTTTTTCATTATCCGCGTCCTCCGCCTCTATAACAACCGTAAACTGTTTATTCAGCTGCTTTTCAAGATAAGGCAGGTCGCGTTCGGTAACATAACCCTTTATAAGCACCGTGTGCGCCGTCTGCCCCGCCTCGCCTATTGCCTTGTACCTTTCGGCATGGCGCTTGCAGTAATCGTACAGCCCCTCAATTTCCTCCGATCTTTCGGATATATCCTTTATTTCCTTAATATACCCGTCAATCCGTTCCTTACATTTGGCGGCTCTTTCCTCTTTCGAGGCTATTTTATCCCGCGGCAGCTTTGAGGTTATCTGCACGGGCCGCGCAAAGGCGAGCGTTCTCAGCACCGCCTCGGCTTTTTCCGCCTGAGCCTTGGGGGTACAGGCGAAAATATAGGTAAGGTCCTTGCCCGTATTTATTATTTCGGTGTAAAGCGTCAGCTCGGGGTCTGTTTCGGCTATTTTCTCGTTTAAGCTGTCAAGCGTGTAAATACCCGCCACAGTGCCTATAAAAGCCCTTGTTTTCGCCGTTCCCGAGTAAGAAAGCGGCACATCGAGCGGCAGCCACGGCAACATTTGCTCGCGCGTTGTGTTAAGCCGGGATATTTCCGCCTTCTCCTCTGCAATGGCGCGGTCGTCTTCAATTACCGTGCTCGCAAGCGATAACGCGCTTTCTATCTGCCCGCGTTTTAAATAAAAACGCTCCGGCTCTAAATAACGCGCTCCGCCGAACATTCCCGAAATTCCCTTTTTGCGGGGTGCTCTTGTATTCAGTATTTTTATAGCCGCCGCGGCGGTTTCCGCGTTTCGCTCATACGCCGCCACCCTGTCCTCGGTATCGGTTTTTGTAAAGCCCTCGGGCAGCGCCGAAATTTCCTCGTCCTCCGCTGCAGACTCAATGTCCATTACCGACATTTCCTGCAGACGGCGAAGTATAGCCTTTTCCTCGTTTCGCGGTGCATAAATACTTACCAATTTGCATTTAAGCTTTGCCAAATAAAATCACCACACTTTTTATATATTTTTTGAAAATCAGCTTTTCAAAATTTCTACCGCCCTGCTTACAGCCGCAGTGATATTTTTATCATAGCTCTGCTTTAAGGTATCAAGCGTGCCTTCAGCCTCGTTACCGGCATTCGCCCGCAATTGCTCAGCCTTTTGCCGCGCGTCGCTTAAAAGTTCCTCCGCCGCGTTTTCGGCGTTTTCAAGTATGCTTTTTCGGTCAGCTTTCGCCTTTTCCTTAGCATCGCTTACAATAAGCAGCGCCTTTTTCTCCGCGTCCGACAGCGTCTGTTCCGCCATACGCTCGGCGGCGGTAATTTCTTCCGCCATTGTTTTTGCCAATCAAAGCACCTCCAATCGGGTTATATTAGTATTTTACAGTTTTTAACGAAAAAAGTAAATAGACAAATTGCCGATTTTGCCCTAAATATTTTTAAATTCGGAAAATTTAAAAAAACACTTCATTTTTATGCCTGCTTTTGGTATAATAAAAATTCAGGATTATAAAATATAATCGGGGTTGTGTTTTATGAATGCTATTATAGACGGTCTTAACATAGAATATACCGAGAAGGGCGAGGGAATACCCGTGCTGCTTTTGCACGGCTGGGGCTCTTCTTATGATGTTTACGGCGGTGTTATTTCGGCGCTGTGCGACCGCTGCCGTTTGGTTGCGGTGAATTTCCCCGGCTGCGGCGGCTCTGATACTATGAAAACGCCTTGGACTCTTGATGACTACTGCAATTTTGTGCTTAATTTTATGAAAGAAGTAAACCTTGATAACCCGATTATGATAGGCCACTCCCACGGCGGCAGGGTAATTCTTAAAATGGCGGCGGCAGGGCTTGTTTCGCCCCCTAAAATAGTATTGCTCGATTCGGCGGGGCTGATACCGAAAAAAAGCCTTAAACAAAAATGCAGGGCTAAAAGCTTTAAAGTTATAAAGCGGATCTTAACGTTGCCGGGGCTTAAAGGGCATACCGAAAATTTGCTTAATAAGGCACGGCGGCACTACGGCTCCGCCGATTATAACGCCGCGCCCGAGGTTCTGCGCAAAACAATGGTATCGCTTGTAAATACCGATCTGCGGGGTATTATAGGCAATATTTCCTGCCCAACGCTGCTTATATGGGGCGAAAACGACACCGCCACACCGCTGTCTGACGCCGAAATTATAAAAAGCCTGATACCCGACAGCGGGCTGTGCGTGATAAAAGGCACGGGGCACTACTCATTTTGTGAAAAGCCATATGAGGCGGCAGCCATACTCCGCAGCTTTATTAAATAAAGGGAAGTGCATATGTTGAATTACTTATTACTTACATCGCTGATAATTGCCGCTGTATCCGCTCTTTTTGCGCTTGTGCGGCAAAACCAGATGCTCCAGCAGAATTCATATTTCCCCTCGCGCTATTTTGCGTGGGTAAAGGACGGCTATACCGCTCCCCTTGCTCTTGAATGTATAGGCTTCAGCTTTTCCTCCGTGCTTTATGAAAGAAAGCTTTACGCCGCCCAGCTTATACTTATTATTGCCGTTTTCGGGCTGCGGATATTTTTCGCGGTAAGGGCGCAGAAAAAATCAATCAAAAAGCTTGTGTTTACCGCGCGCATAAAACGGCTTTTTGCCGCCGCCGCTTTAATACTTTTAATATGCGTTTTAATTTACGCGCTTTTCCCGGGTACGCTTACAGGCGATTTTTTCTCTGTACTTGCGTTCTCTCTATCGTTTATTTCACCGCTTTTATGCCTTTTGTGCCGCTTTGTAACCGCTCCCGTAGATAAAGCCGTTACACGGTGGTATATAAACGACGCAAAGCGAATACTTAAAGAACATGAGAACTTAACCGTTATAGGAATAACGGGCAGCTACGGCAAAACCTCAACCAAATTTATTTTAAACCGCATTTTAAGCGAGAAATATAACGTTGTAGCCACCCCCCACAGCTTTAACACGCCTATGGGTGTTGTAAGAACGGTGCGTGAATACTTAAAGCCGCAAACGCAGATATTTATTTGCGAAATGGGCGCAAAAAATATAGGCGACATTAAGGAAATATGCGATATCGTCCACCCGAAATACGGAATTATAACCTCGGTGGGCGAGCAGCACCTGGATACCTTTAAAACGGTGGACAATGTTTTTAAAACAAAGTTTGAATTGGCAACCGAGGTACTGAATAACGGCGGCGAAATGTTTGTAAACGGCGACAGTAAGGAGCTGATAAGCCGCATTGATAAAACGCTTTACAGCGTTTACGGAACAGACAGCTTTGATTTTAAGGCAACCGATATTTCCTACGGCAAAAACGGCTCGGATTTTACACTTAATCTGGGAGACAGCGAAGTTCGGCTTTCCACCCGCCTTTTGGGACTGCACAATATACTAAATATTGCGGGTGCGGCAGCTTTAAGCTATAAGCTGGGCGTTACCCCCGAAAACATACGCTTTGCCGTGTCTTCCCTTAAGCCTACAGAGCACAGGCTTGAAATTAAACAGTCGGTTGCAGGTTCTACCATTATTGACGACGCGTATAATGCAAACCCCGAAGGCTCAATTGAAGCTTTGCACGTGCTTTCCCGCTTTGACAATATGAAAAAGGTCGTAATAACACCCGGACTTATTGAGCTCGGCACACGCGAGCACGACTGCAACTTTGCATTGGGGCTTGAAGCGGCGAAAATATGTGATATAATTATATTCGTGGGCATTAACCGCTCCGCTCCCCTTAAGGAGGGCGCTATGTCGCAAAGCTTCCCCGAAGATAAGCTTTTTGTAGCAGCAAGCTTTAAGGAAGCTATGGAAATATACAGCGGTTTTGCGGATAAAAACACGGTAGTTCTGCTTGAAAACGATCTGCCCGATAACTATTTGAATTAAATGGGGTTGTAAATAATGAAAACCAATATTGCGTTATTTTTCGGCTGTCGCTCGGTTGAGCACGAGGTTTCAATTATATCTGCGGTGCAGGCAATGCGCGCCATAAACCGCGAAAAATATGATGTAACGCCTGTATACGTTACCAAAAACGGCGAAATGTACACCGGCGAAAACCTTTTCACCATTGAAAATTACAGAGATTTACCCGCACTTTTAAAGGCGGCGGAGCCTGTAACCCTTATAAAGCAGGGCGGCAGCGTGTTTATGAAATACTTAAACAGCGGGCTTTTCTCAAAGAAGAAGGATGTACAGATAGATCTTGGCTTCCCGGTGGTTCACGGCACCAACTGTGAGGACGGAACAATGGCGGGCTACTTTGAATTTTTAGGTCTGCCCTATATCAGCTGTGATATACTTTCCGCCGCCGTGGGTATGGATAAAGCGGTATTTAAAGAGGTGCTTAAAAGCGCCGGTCTGCCGGTTCTCGGATGCGTTACCTTCCGTTCGCGCGAGTATATGACCGATAAGGCGGCAGTTACCGCCGAGATTATCGAAAAAATAGGCTTTCCGCTTATAATCAAGCCCGTAAACTTGGGTTCCAGCGTAGGCATTACAAAGGTAAATTCCGCCGATGAGCTTGACGGCGCTATAAACCTTGCCGCCTCGTTTACCGACAGAATACTTGCCGAGCACGCAATTACCAATCTGCGTGAGATAAACTGCTCGGTTTTGGGCGACGCGGACGAATGCGCCGCCAGCGTTTGCGAGGAGCCCTTTATGCACGACGAAATCCTTTCGTATGAGGATAAATATATGTCAGGTTCAAAGGGCGGCAGCAAAGGCATGGCGTCGCTCGGCAGAAAAATCCCCGCCGATTTGCCCGATGATAAATCGGAAGAAATAAGAAAGCTCGCCTGCGACGTATTCAAGGCGATAAACGCAAGCGGCGTTGTAAGAATTGATTTTATGATAGACTGCGATACCGACAAGGTTTACGCCAATGAAATTAACACCATACCCGGCTCTCTCGCCTTTTATTTGTGGGAAGCTACGGGGCTTAAATACACCGATATGATAGACCGCTTGGCAGAGGTTGCCTTCCGCCGTCAGCGCGGGCGCGAAAACCTTACCTTTACTATTGACACCAATATTTTATCGGGCGTTTCCTTCGGTGCAAAGGGCGCTAAAGGAGCAAAGCTCTAAATGACAAGGCTTTTAATAAGGCTGTTTGTCAAAAACAGCGAAGATACCGAAAATCCCGCCGTGCGCAAAAGCTACGGCACTTTGAGCGGCGGCGTGGGAATTTTCTGCAACTTAATTTTATGCATAACAAAAATCGCGGTAGGACTTCTTACCGCGAGTATTTCTATTACGGCGGACGGACTTAACAATCTGTCCGATATGGGTTCGTCGGTTATAACGCTTATAGGCTTTAAAATGGCGGGAAAGCCCGCCGATAAGGATCACCCCTTCGGTCACGGCAGAATGGAATATATGTCCGCCTTTATTGTGGCGGTGCTGATACTCCTAGTCGGCGCGGAGTTGTTAGAATCCTCGCTGAAAGCAATTATAAAGGGGGATGCAGCGCCCGTCTATTCGGCGTACGCAATAGCAGTGCTTGCCGTTTCAATGCTTATTAAGCTTTGGATGTATATTTTCAACCGAAAGCTTTTCAAAAGGGTCGAATCGGGCGTTTTTAAGGCGACTGCGCTCGATTCACTTAATGATATTATGTCAACCGGCGCTATACTTTTATCGGTTGCGGTGTCGCTCTGCTTTAAGCTGCCCTTTAATTTAGACGCGGTAATGGGCTTGCTGGTATCGCTGTTTATACTTTATTCTGGCTTTGCAACCGGCAGAGATACGCTCAATCTGATCTTGGGCAATCCGCCCGATGAGGACACGGTGGAGGAAATTAAAAACACCGTGCTGTCGTTTGAGGGATTTATAGGAATACACGACCTTATGGTGCACAATTACGGCCCCGGCAGGCAGTTTGCCTCGGTTCATGTTGAGGTGCCGCAGGATTCCGACTTTGTAAAATGCCATGAGCAGGCGGATCTGTGCGAAAGGCTGATAAACGAAAAATATAATATTCAGCTTGTAATACACATGGATCCTATAGATACAAACAGCCCCGCAGTAAAGACCGCGCGCGAGGCTATGACTGCAGAGCTTAAAAAAATCGATGAAAATATGTCGCTGCACGATTTCAGGATGACTCCCTTATCCGATAAGCGCACAAACCTTATTTTCGACGCGGTCGTTCCGCCCGAATACGAAAACCGAAAAGAAGAGCTGCGTCAGCGGATATCCGACGCAGCCAAAAGCATTGACAAAACCTATTTCTGTGTTATCACCTTTGATATTGATTTCACGAGGCATAATTAAAGCCGTCCACAAGCGTATCGTCCTGTCGGTAATACAGCTTTCCGTCCTTTGAATAAAAGGTCTTGTTATCCTCATCGCAAATAATGCTGACCCGCGGGCAATACGCGGTTTTCTCGCCCTTAACCGTATACACTGTTGCGTCCGCACGGGCATAAATTTTCTCAATATATTTACTTAAATGTATAGTGAAATCGGTATATACAACCTTTGTACCCGGCTCAATCATTGACGGATCCATTGAGGTCGTCAGGCTTCCTACCGTTTCGTCCACATCGCTCTTTATATCGAGATAGGAGCTGCAATCAATAAAAAACGGCGAAGGTGCACCCTTACCCCAATAACCGCCGAGGCACTTTATCTTTTGCCTGCCGTATTTTTCGGGAATTATTATATCGGTCTTTTCAGGGTCACCGTCCCATGTATAATATGATACCGCCGCGCCGTCGGGATTGTAATTTCCGAAGAATAAATAAGTTCCGTACAAAAATCGCATATCGCTTACGGTTTCACAATCGTTATATGTGCAGCCGCAAAGCAGCAAAGCTATAAAAACGCTTAATGCCAAAGCCAAAGGTTTTTTCATTACCTCAACCCCCATAAAACACTGTCTATATATTTTTATGCGCAAACTGGCTGTTATATAATTCCGCGTAAAAGCCGTTCTTTTTGAGCAGCTCCTCATGCCTGCCCTGCTCGTAAACCCTGCCATCCTTCATAACGAGTATGCAGTCGGCGTCGCGTATTGTTGAAAGCCTGTGCGCCACCACAAACGAGGTTCTGCCCTCCAAAAGCCGCGTAAATGCGTCCTGCACCTTAATTTCTGTTCGGGTATCTATTGAAGATGTAGCCTCGTCAAGTATGAGCATGGGCGGCTTTAAAAGCATTACGCGCGCTATGCACAAAAGCTGGCGTTCACCCTCTGATAATCCGTCGTCATCCGCAATAACGGTATCATAGCCCTTTTCAAGCCTTTTAATAAACCCGTGCGCGCGCGCCGCCTTTGCCGCGGCTATGATTTCCTCATCGGTCGCGTCCGCTTTACCGAAGGCAATGTTCTCCCGCACCGTGCCGTTTTTAATCCAGGTATCCTGCAAGACCATTCCGAAATGCTCGCGCAGGCTGCGGCGGGTAATGTCTCTTATGTCCGTTCCGTCCACGGTAATTGAGCCGCCGTCAACATCGTAAAACCTTAAAAGCAGATTTATAAGCGTGGTTTTGCCGCACCCCGTGGGGCCTACCACGGCTATTTTTTTGCCCGCAGGGGCTGAAAAATCAAAGCCGCTTATAAACTTTTTATCCTTATTATAGGAGAAAGCAACATCATTAAATGAAACATCCCCACGCGGGTTTTCAAGCTCTGTGTTCCCATCGTCCGAAATCTCGGGCTTTTCGTCAATCAGTTCAAAAAGCCTTGATGCGCAGGCAAGCGCGTTTTGCAGTTCGGTTACAACGCCCGATATTTCGTTAAACGGCTTTGTATACTGGTTTGAGTAGGCTAAAAAGCTGGCAAAGCCGCCTACGGTGAGCATTCCCTTTATTGCGAAAAATCCGCCCGAAAGCCCCACCGCCGCGTATATAAGGTTATTTATAAACCGCGTTGTGGGGTTAGTAAGGGATGAAAAGAATACCGCGCGCAGCGAATATTTTCTTAACCGCTCGTTCACCTCGCCGAACCTTTCGTTCGCCCTTTTTTCATAGGAAAACGCCTGAACGGTTTTTTGGTTCTGAATCATTTCGTTTATAAGCGCGGTCTGCTCGCCTCTGGTCTCGCTCTGCTTTTTAAACATATCATAAGTGCTTTTTGCAATATACCGCGCGGTGAAAAGCGAAATAGGCGTGAGCACCACCACAATAAGTGTTATAACCGGGGAAATCGTCAGCATAAATATCAGCGTTACGGCTATTGTTATAACGCCCGTAAAAAGCTGTGAAAAGCCTAAAATAAGCCCGTCGGCAAATTGCTCGGCATCGGCTATAACACGGCTTACAATATCGCCGTAGGGGTGACTGTCGATATACGCCACTGGCAGCCTTTGTATATGGCTGAACGCGCGGCTGCGAATGTTTTTAACGGTGTCGTATGCAATTTTATTATTGATAATGCTCATTATCCACTGCAAAACGCCGCCGGAAACCGCACAGATGAAAATTTTAATAAGAGCGGGCGTGATTACCGCCATATCCACCTTGCCGCCGGTCATTCCGTCAATCGCGTCGCCTGCCAGCACGGGAATATACAGGTTAAACACCACGCTTGTGGCAGAGAGCAGCAGTGAAACCGCTATAAGCGCTCTTGACCGCCCTATATCGGACACAACCCGCATTAAAACAGATTTGTTTTTCATTGCTCTTCCTCCCCGTCAGGCTGGGACGCGCATATTTCCCTGTATACCTCGCAATTTTCCTTAAGCTCCTTATCCGTGCCCGTGCCCGCAATATGCCCCTCGTCAAGAACTATTATCATATCGGCTCCCCTGATAGCTGAAACGCGCTGCGAAACGGTTATTACGGTGGGCTTAAATTCAAGCGAGCGCAGTGCCGTATCCAAAGCGGCACTTGTAGCGTAATCAAGGGCGCTTGAAGCATCGTCAAGAATCAAAATTTCGGGGCGTCGCACAAGCGCGCGCGCAATGGTAAGCCTTTGCTTTTGCCCGCCCGATAGGTTTCTGCCGTCCTGCTCAAGCTCGTAATCAAGCTGACCCTGCTTTTCTTCAACCATATTTTTTGCCTGCGCGGCGGTCAGCGCCTGCCATATTTCTTCGTCGGTCGCGTTTTCGCTGCCCATTAAAATATTATCTCTTACAGTACCTTTAAAAAGCACCTTTTTCTGCGGTACAACGCCTATTTTAGCGCGCAGAGCGTCAGTATCGTAATCCCTTACATCCTGCCCGTCTACCGAAACGCTGCCGTCGGTCACATCGTAAAACCGCGGAATAAGGTTTATAAGCGAGGTTTTACCCGAGCCTGTTGACCCAATTATTCCGTAGTTCTTGCCGCGTTCAAGCTTTAAATTTATATTGTCAAGCGCGCTTTCACCGCTGCCGTATGAAAGAGTAGCGTTTTTAAACTCTACAGAGCAGTCATGCTTTTCGCCGTCGGTCACAGTACCCGATTGCATTTCGGGCTTAATATCAAGCACCGCCTGAATACGGTTGCCGCAGGCTACCGATTTTGTAACGCTGATAATAAGGCTTGCAAGCTTTATAAGCTCAATTAAAATTTGCGACATATAGTTATACTGCGCTACCACATCGCCGCCGCTCATTTTGCCGGAGCCCACGCGCAGAGCGCCTGTGTATATAAGCGCTATAACCGCGAAATTTACAAGCGCAAAGGTTGCGGGATTCATAATAGCCGATATTTTACCGACCTTTATCTGCATATTGTTCAAAAGCTCGTTTTTGGTATCAAAATCGGAAATTTCCTCGTTTTCCTTGCAAAACGCCCTTATAACGCGCGTGCCGAGCAGGTTTTCGCGAGTTTTACCGAGTAAACCGTCCAACCGCTGCTGCACTTTTTTATAAAGAGGAATACAAACAAGCATTACCGCAAATACAACCACAGCCAGCACAGGCACGGCAACCGTGAATACCACCGCCGAGCCGGAGTCTACGGTAAACGCCATTATAACCGCGCCGAAAACCACGAACGGTGAACGCAAAACAAGGCGCAGAGTAAGGTTTGTACCTGTCTGCACCTGGTTAATATCCCCCGTGAGTCTTGTTATAAGGGTTGACGCGCCGAGCGAATCAAGCTGCGAAAACGAAAGCTTTTCTATATGCGAAAACAACTTACTTCTAATATCGGTTGCAAAGCCTACCGCCGCCTTTGCCGAAAAATACTGCGCCACAATTGCGCACAAAAGTCCGCCTACCGCAAAAAGCGCCAACACGCCGCACATTTTTAAAATATAGGGCTTATCCCCCGCCGTTATGCCGTTATCGATTATTTTCGCCACAACAAGCGGTACGGTAAGCTCAAAAATAACCTCTATAAGCTTAATGAGCGGCCCTAATATACATTCTTTTTTATAATTTTTTAAAAGGCGTAAAAGTCTTAACATACATTACTCCTAGGAAAAATGGCTTAAAACCTGACTGCATATCTGCTTCATACCCTCTTTATCGGGGTGACCGTTCTGCTTGCTTATATTTTCAAGCTTAATATATTCCGTTCCCTGCTTTTCACAGGCGGCTGTCAGTCCGTTTTCAATTTCGGGTTTAAGCTCGGTGTTTATTATTACCGCCGTCTGCGTTTTCGGCAGCACTTTTTTTACCCTGCAAAGCAAATAGCAAAACGCGGGCAGCACCTTTTTCAAATCTTCGTCCGTCAAGTTTTCCCACTGCAGGCTGCCCACGGGGGCACCTGACCAGCTGTCGTTTGTGCCGCCGAAGATTAAAAGCACCTCGGGCGGATTTTTTGCAAGCTCCGCCGCCGCTTTATCAAACCTGCCTATAAACGAGGTATCGGGACAATACGCGCCGTCATAAGTGGTATTGCATATTGTAGTGCCCGACCAGCTGTTGTTTAAAAGCAGCGGCATACCTGTTTTGCTTATTAACATATGCCACCATGTTTCGGTTTTTTCGGTGACGTCGGTAGCGTCTGTTCCGCCCGAATAATACCATGCGGCAAAGCCCTCCGGTATGCAGCCCTCAAAGGTTGAGTAGCTATCCCCTATTATATAAAGTTTACCCTTTTTCAGCATAAATTAAAACCCCTTATTTTGAAAGATATATCAGCAGCACCGAAACGTCCGCCGGGCTTACCCCCGAAATGCGCGAAGCCTGACCGATATCCGCCGGGCGCACCTTATCGAGCTTTTCACGCGCCTCAAGCCTCAGGCCGTAAACATCGTTATAATCTATATTTTCGGGTATTTTCTTTCCCTCAAGCCGCAGCATTTCGTTTACCTGTGCCCTTTGCCGCGCTATGTAGCCCTCGTATTTAATTTCCACCTCAACCTTTTCACGCACGCTACGCGAAAGAGGCGGTCTTTCCTTATCAAACGGAGCTAACATATCATAGCTTACCTGCGGGCGCTTTATAAGTTCTGACATACGGATACCGGTGGTAAGCGGCGCCGTGCCCGCGCTTTCAAGCAGAGCGTTTATTTCTTCGCCCGGGGCTAAAAACACAGTGTTTAAACGCTCGATTTCCGCGTTTTTCTGTTCCTCGCGCTTTAAATAGGCTGAATATGTTTCTTCACTTATAAGCCCCAATTTGTGCCCTATCGGCATTAAGCGCTCGTCGGCGTTATCCTGCCGCAGCAGCAGCCTGTATTCGCTGCGCGAGGTCATCATGCGGTAAGGGTCTGAACAGCCTTTGGTTACCAGGTCGTCTATCAGTGTTCCGATATATGAGGACGCGCGCGAAAGCACAAGCGGCTTATTGCCCTTGACCTTTAAGGCTGCATTTATTCCCGCAACAAGTCCCTGCGCCGCCGCCTCCTCATAGCCCGAAGAGCCGTTAAACTGCCCCGCGCCGTAAAGCCCGGGGTAATTCTTCATTTCAAGAGTAGCCCGCATTGCAAGCGGGTCTACGCAATCGTACTCAATGGCGTAGGCATTGCGTATTATTTTAACGTTTTTAAGGCAGGGAACGGTTTTGTAAAGCGCAGTCTGCACCTCTTCCGGAAGTGATGAGGAAAGCCCCTGCAAATACATTTCCTCGGTTTCGGCGCCGCACGGTTCAATGAAAAACTGGTGGCGCTTTTTATCCGCAAAGCGGACTATTTTATCCTCAATGCTCGGGCAGTAGCGCGGACCTACCCCCTCGATAACGCCCGCATACAGCGGCGAGCGGTTTATGTTTTCGAGTATTACCCGTTTTGTTTCGCCGTTTGTATACGCCATATGGCAAACAACGGTATTTTCGGGAGGAGTATCGGTTGAAAAGCTGAAGGGTGTGACGGTTTCGTCCCCCTCCTGCACCTCGGTATTTGAAAAATCTATGCTGCTTTTAAGCACGCGCGCGGGCGTTCCCGTTTTAAAGCGGCGCAGCGGAAGCCCCAGCCTTTTAAGCGAAAGCCCCAGCTCCGTTGCGGGGAAATTGCCGTCGGGACCCGACGGGTAATTCACCTCACCCACATACACTCTGCCCTCAAGAAATGTTCCCGTTGCAAGAATTACGGTGCGGCAGGAATAATCTGCGCCGAGCCTTGTTATACAGTGCCATATGCCGTTATCAGAGTATATATCGGTAATTTCGCACTGCTTGACATCAAGATTTTCCTGCAGCTCGACCGTGTGCTTCATATACCCGCTGTAGGCGCGGCGATCGATCTGCGCACGCAGAGAATGCACCGCAGGGCCCTTGCCGAGGTTCAGCATACGGCTTTGCAGCGTATTTTTATCCGCAGCCTTACCCATTTCGCCGCCGAGCGCATCAACCTCCCTTACAAGGTGACCCTTTGCCGTGCCGCCTATTGACGGATTGCAGGGCATATTGCCGATCCAGTCAACGCTTATTGTAAACATAATTGTTTTGCAGCCGAGTCTTGCAGCCGCGAGAGCCGCCTCAATTCCTGCGTGACCCCCGCCTATAACCGCAACGGCATATTCCCCTGCGGCATATTTTTTTATGCTCAAAAGTTATTACTCCTCATTTACTCATTTTTTCAACAGCCTTTTGCTGTCTTATATCTGCTCCGATGAATTTGTGCGAGGCAAAGCTGCCTATAAGCCGCGAGGATATTCTCGGCGTATAGCGCGCTTCGATTTCCTTCATTGTAAGGTTGGTGTTTATCACTGTCGGGCGATTGGCAAGCAGGCGGGTGTTCACAAGATTGTAAAGCGCCGATTTTGAAAACGGAGTCGCCATTTCCGCTCCCAGGTCGTCTATTACAAGCAGGTCGCTTTTTATCATGGCGTCATATGCGCCGCGGTTTCCGTCCGTAAATTTTTCCTTTTCTATTTGCGAAAAAAGATTTTCCGCCGAGCCGTAAACCGGGACAAACCCCTTTTCTATAATCTTGCCGACCATTGCGAGAGTTAAGTGAGTCTTGCCGAGCCCTGCGCCTCCCATAAACAAAAGATTACCCGAAGTCTTCGGGTCAAATTCAAACGCATATTCATAGCAGGTCTTGAATATCTTCGTCATTCTGCGGCGCGGGTTGCCGTCCTTTGTGTCCTTATCGGGATAGTATTTTAAATCAAAATTATCAAATCGGGATAAGCCCAGCGGCATTTCCTCGCTCATTTCCTCGGCAATAAAAGCCGCAACCAAATGCTTTACGCAGCCGCATATTCTGCCGTTAACATAGCCCGTATCCGAGCAGAGCGGGCAATCGTACTTTATATCCTGTACTCCGAATTTATCAAGCAATACTTTTTTTTCGCGAGAGAGCGCCTCGGATCGCTTTTTAAGATTCGTAACATCCGCGCCCGACAGCGCCGCAATGGCAAGCGACGCGCCTATTGACGATAACGAACGGTCGATTTCGGTAAGCCTCGGCTCTGCATTATACGCTGCAGCCGCTGCCGTCTCGCGCAGGGTCTGTTTTTCGCGCAGGGCATTTTTCTTTGCCTCAAACGCCTTTTTGTAAACATCCTCTTTAATTATCACTGCTTATCACCCTCAGTCATCGCTGTTAAGCATTTTTTCAAACAATTCCAAATCATAAGCGGCAAAGCTCTTATTTTCTTCGGCACCGCTTTTTCTTTCTTCAATATCATCGGGCGTTTTATAGCCCCTTTCGTGCCAGTTTTCCAATATTTTGGAAACATATTTCATATCAAATTTCGATATCGAGTCCACGCAGGCGTTATATGCCGCAGTAAGCATCTCGCGGGACATTTTCCACTCGTCCGTCCACATAAGCGAGAGCTTCAGCTCGTTTTTGCTGGGCTTTCGCTTTTCAAGCCCGAACGAGGAGCATACTATGCCCCACGCCTGCTCGCTCATAGCCATTTTATTAAGCTCCCTATCGGCTTCGGCTATTGTGTCAATCCCGCGGTTTACCCAGTCGGTCGCGGTGGATTCAATAAAGCCGATGCGCGGCTTGCCGTGAGCCGCGGCGTACTGCACTATCATAAGTATCAGCGAAACATCAAGCCCCAAATCGTCATAAAGCCAAACAAGCGTACTTGATTCGTTGGATTTTAGATTCCTGCCGAGCTTCATCTGCGTTTCGGTCAGCAGGTAGCGTATTTTTTCATCCTCCGCGCCGCGCCGTGCAACATCCGCACGGTCAGGCTTGGCGTTTTGCTTTACGGCAGGGGCTTTAATTTCCGCCTTTTCGGCGGACTTCCCGTCGGGCAGCAGTATCCCCGCGCCCGCCCAGTAAAGCAGCGCCTCCTCCACCTCGTATTCCGAAAGCCCCGCGGCGGCGGCAATCTCGGCGTTATCGGGATTTACCGACATATTCCGCATAATATAAAGCAGCACCTTTATATGCTCTCCGCGTGCAAGCTTCAGGTGCTTGTCCGCAACGGCGGCGGGCACTGTGAAAACGGCGGAAAACACCTTCGGATCTATAATGTAATTCATTCTTCCTCACCGCTTGTATCTTCAAACATTCCGAATCCCGCAGCCTCGCTTACGGGCAGTGAAAAAACAATTGCGCCCGCGGCCGTTCCGGGACCTGCGTTTTCGATTATTGCGCGCATAATATCGGATTTTTGCTCCGACCTTGAAACTATTAGGATGACTTCCTTTTCATCTGCTATAGATACATTGTAAAACGCCTTTTCCGCCTTGCCGCCGGTGCCCTTTCCGTGCAGCACCGTTCCGCCGGCGGCACCGGCAGCTCTCGCGGCGTTCATAACAAGGTCGGTTCTTCCCTCGTTGGCTATTGCCACAATAAGCTCATAAGGATAAGCCTGCTGCGGCGCGTATTTTGCGCCCTCGCTTCCTCCGCTTAAAAATTCCAAGGTTTTTCCCCCTCCCACGCTTTTGATCGGTACGGCAACGGTTATCCCGTGACCGGGTACGCCTATAAACATGCGTCTTCTTTGCTCTTTTATCAATTGCTTGGTTTTTTCCCTGTCGGCAACGGTTATAAACACGCGCTTTTCGGCGCTTTCTATACCCAAAATATCAAGCATACTTTGAACCGCCGTTCCCCTGCCGTACAGCTTAATGCTTAACGGCAGGCAAAGCTCCGAGCAAATATCGCCGAAAACCGCCGCAGCCTCGGGGCGGCAAACAGAAATAATATAGTTCATATTTCTTCTACCTCCCAAAGCTCAACAATATCGAAGTCGCCGTATTCCTCGCGCGTTTCCTCCGTAACTGCTTCACGCTTTTTATATATAAGCCCCACTGCCTGAATGGATATAAGCGGCACCATGGCAACCAGTGCGACAACCCCGAAGGCATCGCTCAATATATTGCCGCCCGTAGTAGCAGCCGCGCCTATAAAGAATTGCAGCATAAAGGTCGCAGTCATAGGACCGGATGCCACGCCGCCCGAGTCAAAGGCGATAGCCGTGTAAATATCAGGCACAAAAAACGAAAGAATTAAAGCAATTGCATAGCCCGGCAGTAAAAACCAAAGCACCGAAATGCCGGTTATTACCCTTATCATTGAAATTCCCATTGCAACGGAAACGGCAAGCGAAAGGCTCAATTTTATGGCTTTACCGGGAATAGCGCCCGCGCTTACCTCTTCAATCTGCTTTTCAAGCACCGCAACGGCAGGCTCCGCCGATATTATAAACCAGCCGAATACCATGGCAAGCGGCACGGCGAAAGCTGCTGCCCTGCTGTTCATAAGCTCGCTGCCCAAAACCGTTCCGAGGGGTGAAAAGCCGACATTTACGCCGGTCAGAAAAAGCACCAATCCCGCATATGTATAAAAAATACCGAAGCATATCCTTGCAAAGCTGCGCTTTGTCAGCTTCAGTGAAAAGGCATTGAATATAACGAAAACCGCCGCAATAGGTAAAAGCGAAACCGCAGTTTCAAGCAGCGTATGCGGCAGCGAGCGCAGATATGTGCTTCCTATATGCGCGGTATCGGTATACTGCGCGGCGGTGATTTGAGTATCCGCGCTTTGAGCCGGATAAAAAAGCCCCAAAAGCATTACCGCGATAATAGGACCTATCGAGCACAGCGCTACAAGCCCGAAGCTGTCGGCTTCAGCCTTTTTATCACTTCGGATGTTTGAAACGCCTATGCCGAGCGCCAGTATAAACGGCACGGTCATCGGTCCTGTGGTAACGCCGCCGGAATCAAAGGCGATACTTAAAAATTCGGGATCAGTAAAGGCGGCAAGCACAAATACCGCCGCGTAAAACACTATAAGCAAACGGCGAAGGTTTATTCCGGTTATAATGCGCAGCATGCACACCGTAAGAAAAAAGCCCACGCCTATTCCCACGGTTATAAGCAGCACCGCGCTGTTTATATGCGGCACGGTGGCAGCCAGCACCTGCAAATCGGGCTCGGCAACCGTAACCGAGAAGCCCAAAATAAAAGCAACAGGTAAAATAAGTCCCAAGCGCCGCGTTTTGGTAAGCGCCGTGCCTACCTTTGTGCCTATTGGCACCATTGAAATATCGGCACCGAGCGAGAAAAGCCCGATTCCCAAAATCACAAACAGTGTGCCCGTAAGGAAGCTAAGCATTACATCCGTTCCTACAGGCAAAACGCCGAAGCAGAGCAAAACGACAATAAGGACTATGGGAAGCACCGAAGCTGCTGCCTCCCTGATTTTTTCCGTTATGGCGGTTTTGTCCTTAAAAATCGCTGCTCTGCTCATAATTCATCCTATTCCGATTTAATATGCCTTGCCCCAATACAGCATGTGCTTTGCTTCCTTGCCGCAGCACACACATTTTCCGTCAATATGCTCCTGCTCAAACGGAATGCAGCGCGAGGTGATTCCCGCGTATTCCTTAAGCTTATCCTCACACTCGCGGTCGCCGCACCACATAGCCTTTATAAAACCGGGCTTTGTATCGGCTATTTCCTTAATTTCTTCAAGGTTATGCGCCTCAAAGGTCATTGCCGCGCGGCGTTCAAGCGCCTTGTTGTAAAGACCGTCATGCACCGCCTTCAAAAGCTCGGGCAGCTTTGTTTCAAGCTCATCGAGGGATACGACTGTCTTTTCGCCGTTATCGCGGCGAACAACCACGCACTGATTGTTCTCAATATCCTTCGGTCCGAGTTCCACGCGCAGCGGAACGCCCTTCATCTCGTACTCGGCGAATTTCCAGCCGGGCGACTGCTCGCCCAAATCTATTTTGGCGCGGCAGATTTTACTCATGCGGGTGTATACCTCGTTTGCCTTGTCGAGCACGCCATCCCTGTGAGTCGCAATCGGTATTAAAACTGCCTGTATCGGCGCTATGGCAGGGGGCAGCACCAAGCCGCTGTCGTCACCGTGGGTCATGATTATGGCGCCTATAAGGCGGGTGGATAAGCCCCATGAAGTTTCAAACGGGGTTACGGGGTTATTGTTTTTATCGGTATACTCTATTCCGAAGGCGCGGGCAAAGCCGTCGCCGAAATAGTGCGAGGTTCCGCTTTGCAGCGCCTTGCCGTCGTGCATAAGCGCCTCAATGGTGTATGTAGCCTCCGCTCCCGCAAAGCGTTCCTTTGCGGTCTTTTCGCCCTTTACAACCGGAATAGCAAGCGATTCCTCGGCAAAGCGGGCGTAAATATTGAGCATGCGGATAGTTTCTTCCCTTGCTTCCTCTGCGGTTGCATGGAGAGTATGACCCTCCTGCCAGAGGAACTCGCGCGAGCGCAAAAACGGGCGGGTGGTCTTTTCCCAGCGTACAACGCTGCACCACTGGTTATACAGCTTCGGCAGATCCCTGTAGGAATGAACAATATTCTTAAAGTGATCGCAGAAAAGGGTCTCGGAGGTCGGGCGCACGCAGAGCCTTTCCTCAAGCTCCTCTTCGCCGCCGTGGGTCACCCATGCAACCTCGGGGGCAAAGCCCTCAACATGATCCTTCTCCTTCTGCAGCAGGCTTTCGGGTATAAACATAGGCATATAAACATTTTCATGCCCGGTCTCCTTGAACATACCGTCAACTATATGCTGAATATTTTCCCAGATTGCGTAGCCGTATGGACGGATTATCATGCAGCCCTTAACGGAGGAATAGTCGATTAAATCAGCCTTAAGCACAACATCCGTGTACCATTTTGCAAAATCCTCGTCCATTGAGGTTATGGATTTCACCAGTTTTTCTTTAGCCATACATAAGAACGCCGCAGCGTTCTTTCCCACCTTTCGTTGATAAATAATCACTTTGTATTATAAACTAAAACGCTCCGCTTTGCAACAGTTTTCAGACGCTTTTCCCCTTCTCGGGATATTTTTTTTAAAAAAGTATAAAAATATATTGACAAACGCGCCGGAAGAACATATTATTTGTTTAGTATATTTCCGCCGCGCCATAAAAACGGCGGTTGAAATTTTCAGGAGGCATTTTATTATGGTATTTGAAAAAATCAAAGAAATATTGGCAGAACAGCTGGACGCAGATCCGGAAGAAATGACAATGGACACCAAAATCGCAGAGGATCTTGAAGCGGACAGTCTTGATGTTGTCGAGCTTCTTATGTCCATAGAGGATGAATTTGAGGTTGAAATTCCCGATGAGGAAATCGAAAACCTCAAAACAATAGGCGATGTGGTTGAATATATACAGAACAATATGCCGTAATCCTCATCCACATATGATTGACAGTTAAAAATCGCGCTCCGAGGCATCCAAAACGGTGCTCCGAAGCGCGATTTCTTTATTGTATTACACTTTTTATAATTTGTTTTTAACCTTTAAGCGCGCCATTGCCCGCGCCAAGGATATCTCGTTATGGCGGTGCTCCTTAATATTTTCGGCAAGGTGCAATCTGTCAAGCGCGCGTATGCGTGATTCCTCTGCCCGCGCGCCGTCGATTTCATCGGGCCACTGGCAGCACTGCGAGAATATTACCACCTCGTCGCGCCTTACCTCCATAAAGCCCTCGGAAATAAAGGCACTTTTCCATTCGCCGTTCACCTTTATCTGTATTTCCCCTATTTCAAGGGCTGAAACCATTGTTTGGTGCCCCTTTAAAATTCCCAGCTTTCCGCTTTCGGTCTCGCAGATTATCTGCTCCGCCTCACCTTTGAAAAACTGCTTTTCAGGGGTGATTATTTCAAGTAAAAATCCGTCCATAATATAACTATAACCTTAAAGCGTTTTCGCTTTTTCCTTTGCCTCTTCAATATTGCCCACCATAAAGAAGGCAAGCTCGGGCAGGTCGTCTACCTCGCCGTCAACTATCTGGCGGAAGCCCTCAATTGTCTCATCAAGCGGCACAAAGCGACCCTCTGCGCCGGTATAAGCCTTTGCAACGCTCATGGGCTGCGATAAGAAGTTCTGAATTTTCCTTGCGCGGTAAACCGTAAGCCTATCCTCTGCGGATAATTCTTCCATACCCAAAATAGCGATTATATCCTTTAAATCGTCGTATCTTTGCAGGCACTCCTGAACCCTGCGGGCTACGCTGTAATGCTTTTCGCCCACCGTTTCGGGCTCAAGCGCGCGGCTTGTTGACTCAAGCGGGTCAACCGCAGGGTAAATACCCTGCTCGGCAATACTTCTTGATAAAACGGTAGTGGCGTCAAGGTGGGTGAATATTGTGGCGGGCGCGGGGTCGGTAAGGTCGTCCGCCGGGACATAAACCGCCTGAACGGATGTAATAGACCCCTTATCGGTAGATGCAATGCGCTCCTCGACCTCGCCCAATTCCTGCGCTAAGGTAGGCTGGTAGCCGACCGCGCTCGGCAGTCTGCCGAGCAGGGCGCTCACCTCGTTACCCGCCTGAACAAAACGGTAGATATTATCTATAAACAAAAGCACGTCCTGATTTTTTTCGTCTCTTAAATATTCCGCCATTGTAAGCCCGGTCATAGCAACCCTCATACGGCTGCCCGAGGGCTCGTTCATCTGCCCGAACGCGAGTATTGATTTTTCAATAACGCCGCTCTTTTCCATATCGTGAATAAGCTCGTTACCTTCGCGGCTGCGCTCGCCCACGCCCGTAAACACCGAGTAGCCGCCGTGATTTACGGCGATATTGTGAATCATTTCCATTATAAGCACGGTTTTACCAACGCCCGCGCCGCCGAAAAGACCTATTTTACCGCCTTTGGCATAGGGTACCAAAAGGTCAATTACCTTAATCCCCGTTTCAAGCAGCTCGGTTGCGGGCTTTTGCTTATTAAGCGGGGGAGCGCTGCGGTGTATCGGCAGGGATTTTTCCGCCTTTATTTCGCCCTTTTCGTCGATCGGTCTGCCGAGAACATCAACCACGCGGCCTATAACCTCTTTACCCACGGGCACCTCAATGCCCTTGCCGTTTGATGTTACTTTAAGGTTGCAGCGCAAGCCCTCTGTTGCTTCAAGCGCTATTGCGCGCGCAACGCCGTCGCCCAAATGCGCGGCTATTTCGGCGTGCTTTGCGTATTCCTCAACCGTAACAAGCGCGTTTATAGGCGGTATTTGCCCGTTATCAAAGCGAATATCTATAACAGGCCCCGATATTTTAATTATTTTACCCGTGTATTCCATTAAGCGTCACCTATACTCCGTTATTCTGTACCTGTGTTGCCGCCGCTATTTCGGTTATCTCGTTGGTAATAACCAGCTGGCGCACGGCATTTATCTGCTCTGTCAGCTTTGCAATCATTTTATCGGCGTTTTTGGTTGCGTTCTGCATTGCCGTCATTCTCGCGGCGTTTTCGCTCGCCGCCGCCTGCATCATAATATCGTACATCATACCGATTACATACTGCGGCACCATCCGGTCGAAAACCGTTTGCAAATCCGGCTCGTAAATTACCTCGGCGGTGTATTTATTTTCGTATTCAACATCATCAAAATCGCGCCGTAAAAGCGGTAAAACACGTTTGCAAACAGGCCTTTGCACCGCAGAATTTACATATTCGGTATAAACTATATAAACCTCGCTTACCGTGCAGTCGTCATAAAGCTCGACTATTCTCTCTCCCAAATCCCGCGCCGAGTAAAGCGAGGGGCGCTGCGACGCGCCGTACCAGCTTTCGTCGGGCTTTATTCCGCGGGATAAAAACATTTCGGTGCCCTTAAGCCCCAAGGAATAAACCACCGTTTCCTTATACTCCCGCATTTTTTGCAGCGCTAAGGAAACAACCGCGGAATTGTAGCCGCCGCAAAGCCCCTTATCCGAGGTGATTACAAAGAACAGCGCCTTGCCGCCCTCGGTAAGCTCAATAAACGGGTCGCTTAAAGAGTTGTGCTTTGTTTTGGAAACAATATCCTTCATGGTGGCACGCAGCTTGCGCATATATGTGAGATTGTAGTCAATATTCTGCATCGATTTCCTGATACGCGAGGTGGAAAGCAGATACATTGCGTTTGATATCTGCCTTGTCTGCGTAACGGCGTGAAGATGCTGCTTTAATTCACTGATGTTTTCCATATGCAGAATTTTCCTTAAAATTAGTAAGCGCCGTTTTCATACGCTCGGCGTTTTCATCGCTTAAAGCGCCGCTCGTGTTTACCATATCGCGCACGGCGGAAAGGTTTTTGCTAAGGCTACCCAGCATATCCCCCGCAAACGCCTTCAGCTCTGCTTCGGGCACGCCGGTAAAAATATCATTACGGTAAGCAAACAGCAGCGCCACCTGCTCAAACAGTGTGTACGGGCGGCTTTTCGGCTGCTTTAAAAGCTCGGTAAGGGTTCTGCCTCGGTCAAGCAGCTTTCTGGTTGACTCATCAACATCACTGCCGAAGCGCGTAAATACCGCCATTTCGCGGTATTGCGAAAGGTCTATACGCAAAGAGCCCGAAACCTTCTGCATTGCTTTACTTTGCGCCGCTCTGCCCACACGCGAAACCGAAAGACCGGTATTAACAGCCGGGCGCACGCCGCTGTGAAAAAGCTCTGTTTCAAGGTATATCTGACCGTCGGTTATGGAAATAACATTGGTCGGAATATATGCGGATATATTTCCGCCCATAGTCTCAATTATCGGCATTGCGGTAATGCTGCCGCCGCCGAGCTCTTCCGATAAACAGGCGCTGCGCTCAAGCAAACGGCTATGCAGATAGAAAACATCACCCGGGTATGCTTCACGGCCGGGCGGTCTGTGCAGCAGCAGCGACATGGTACGGTAAGCCACGGCGTGCTTTGATAAATCGTCGTATATTACAAGCACGTCTTTACCCGTTTTCATAAAGCCCTCTGCCACGGCGCAGGCGGCGTAAGGCGCTAAGTATTGCATTGCGGGGCTGTCCGACGCGGTGGCGGCAACCACAACGCTGTATTTCATAGCACCTGTGTTTTTAAGCGTTTCTATTATCTGCGATATGTTAGAGGCTTTCTGACCAATCGCGCAGTAAATGCACAAAACGTCGCTGTTTTTCTGGTTTATGACCGTATCAATCGCTATTGAGGTCTTACCTGTCTGGCGGTCGCCTATAATAAGCTCACGCTGACCCCTGCCTATCGGAATCATACTGTCAATAGCCAGTATTCCCGTTTCAAGGGGTTTATCCACCGGGCGGCGCTGCATAATTGTAGGCGCGGTTCTCTCGCACGGCAGGTATTCCTTTGCAATAAGCGGCTCGCCGTCAAGCGGTCTGCCTATGGGGTCTATAACCCTGCCTATAAGCGACTGACCCATGGGCACCTCAGCCACAACTCCCGTGCCCTTAACGGTGCTGCCAACGCTTACGGAATCGGAATTATCCATAAGCACGGCGCCCACGCCGACCTCCTCAAGGTCAAGCGCCATACCGTAAACTCCGCCCTCAAATTCGAGCAGCTCGCCGTAAAGGCGGTCGGGCAAGCCCTTTACCCTTACAACGCCGTCGCCTACGCTTGAAACCTTACCGCAGCGGTATACTATCGGCGCGGTGTGAAAATCGGCTATTCTTTTTTTAAGAACGCTGCCTATATCTTCGTTTTTAATTTCCGGCACTGCTTACACCGCCCTTATCCGTCAATTTTTTTCTGCATTTCCTTAAGCTGTGAGGAAATGCTCAAATCGTAAATTTCACCGTCCGCGTCGGCAATAAAGCCGCCGATAATTCCGTTATCGGTTACTTTTTCAAACTTTAAGTCATCGCCCAATTTCTCGCGGAAACCGCGGCATATGCGGGCATAGGTTGCGTCCGACATATTCTCCGCGGCGGTTATAACTACCGTTTTCATACTTTTTCTTCCTTTTCCCCGTATTTCGAGAAAAACTCATCGGCAATCGCCATATTATCGGCGTCGGTAACCTCGCGCGAAAGAATTTTCTTTGAAATATCAAAGGCTATATCGGTAACATCCGCTTTGAGCCCCGACATACGCTCGTTGTATTCGCGCTCGGCGTCCTTTCTTGCCTTTTCGGTAATGTCAGCCGCCTTTTTATCGGCGTCAGATGTAATCTCGGCGGCTCTTTTCTGTGCGGAAAGTTCCGCCTCGCCGATAATCTTATCGCTTTCCTGTTTACTTTGCTTTAAAGCGTCCTCATACTGCGCCTTTAAAGCGTCAGCCTCGGCATTTTTGTTCTCGGCGTTTTTAAGGCTTTCGTCTATTCTCGCCTTGCGCGCGTCAAGAAAATTTTTGACCGGCTTGTACGCAAGCGACTTAACAATAACAAACAGAACGATTATATTGATTATATTTATTATCAGATCCTTGACGGCATCTGATATTTGCAAACCGAACATGATGATTCTCCGTTCAAATTATACTTTTGCAGCCAAAATAAGCGCCACAACGAAAGCGTAAATTGCCGTTGATTCCGCCAGCGCGCAGCCTAAAAGAAGTATCGCGTTTATTTTACCCGAAGCCTCCGGCTGACGAGCCACCGACTCAACCGCCTTGCCTGTTGCAATGCCCATACCGAGACCGGCGCCCACCGCCGTTAAAATTGCCAAACCTGCACCAATTGCTACCATTTTTAAATTCCTCCTGTTACTCAATTGCTTCGTTTATAAATGTAAGCGAAAGTATTATGAAAATATATGTTTGTATAAGCGGGTGGAAGAGGTTGAAATAAAGCCCCGCCACCGCCGGAATACCCGACGCATAGCCGCCTAAAACCGATTTTAAAAGGTCCATTACTATCATTCCGCCGAGCATATTACCGAAAAGTCGGCAGGCAAGCGAAATAGGAACCGCAACGTCGCTCAATATCTTCATGGGCAGTATTACGGGCGTAGGGCTTGAAAGATATTTTATTCTTCCGCCGAAGCCTTTTTTCTTAACGCCGTAGAAGTTAATAAGCGCAAAGGTTATAAGACCCATTGAAAGGGTTATTAAAAGATCGGATGTGGGCGGTCGGCAGCCGAAAAGCTCCGATGCCGCCGAGAAAACCATAAACACCGCAAGCGAAAACATATAGGGCGCTAATTTCTCGGAATAATCGCCCACAGCACCCTTGGTGAAGCTTTCCATTGCCTCAACCGCAAGCTCCATTACGTTCTGAAAGGCGTTTTTCGGTCTGTCCTTATCAAAGCGCGGGAACAGTATAAACCTGAAAATAAGGCAGAAAACAAGCACTATAAGCATTATTATCCAGGTAAGCACCGTAGTTTGCGCAAATGAAACGCCGAAAAGCGTTACCCGCTCGCTGAACATTTCAAATTCAACGTTCATACCCGCTTTACCGCTTGAAACCGACGTTACCGCCGTGCCTATAAAGAACCACGCGGCTATAACGGCAAGCGCCAAAAGCAGAACCGAACGTTTTTTCAGCTCCTTTGTTTCCCCGTGGTGCTTAATATAGGAATGAACGGCGCAGTAGCCTATAAATCCCAGTAAAAAAAGCACGGCGGAAAACGCAAATTCAGTTATTGTTATTGCTTTCGTTTTTATCATCCCCCGATTTTACCCTTTGGGTACGCACAGTGTAATATATAAACCAACCGACTACCGCCAGCGGCAGACCCGCCGCATAGCCGATAAGGCAGGCATAAAGTGACTTCGGAAATACAAACACAAGCAATGCTGTCGCCGCGCCGTAAAGCAAAAGCTTTATAAGCACAAGCGTAACCGCTTTGGTGTAATTGCCCGAAGTGAAAGAGGAAAGCGCGCTTTTGAGCATCAGCGCTTCCGCTATTCCGAATATAAACGCAATCAAACCGCCGACCGTAAAGCATACCCCCTCGCAATTATTGTACTATTTTATTACTTATGCCCAATAATGTCAAGCCTATTTTTACACAAATATTAACTTACTCTTTTGATTTATCTGTTATTTTTTTCACAACATTATAAATTGCTGAATTTTCGGGATATAATAACTAAAAAAGGAGGGTTAAAAATGCAAAACGGAACAATGACATTTATGAAAGGTCTCGGAGCCGGAATGGTAGCCGGTGCCGCAGCGCTTGCCGTGGGTAAGGTAATGCTTAACGATAATAAAAACATTACCAAGGGTTCGGCAAAGCTTGTGAAAGCCGTGGGCGATTTTGTTGACGGCGTTCAGACTATGTTTCATTAAATTTAATAGGTGCGGCGGCACTGTCGCCGCATTTATTTACATATCCCTCTCCGGCACAAACATCATACAAAAGCTTATAAAAAGCAGCGCGCAGCAAAGCCATATTGCTTTATATCCCGCTGCGCATGTCAGCACGCTGCCGAGCCCCGCGCCTATGCCGAAAACAAATATAACGCCGAAATAGGTTATTGCTTTTTTAAGTATTTCTTTATCCCGCACACGGAAGTAGGCGCAAAGCGCCTCTGTGCCCGCGCGCATATTGCCTATGCACATAGTGCTGGCGTAGGCGTGACCCCGCACCTTATGAAAGGTTTGCACCTGCAAAGCGCAGACGAACGAAACAAACGCGTTTGCAAGCGGCTCAACTTTTGCGGGCAGAAAGCCCACCGAAAAAAGCAAAAGTATTTCAAGCAGCAGTATTATCTGCCGCCAGTGCAGCTTTTCATAGCATTTCAGCTTTATATGAATAAACTCGGCAACCGCCGTGCCCACTAAAAAGGAAAGCACCGGAACGAGATATTTTAAAACCGTTTGCCACTCGCGCCCGTAAAGCGCCGTGCTTAAAAGCACAATGTTTCCCGTTTGGGCGTTTGCGAAAACCTCGCCGCGGCAGGTGTAGGTATATGCGTCCTGAAATCCGCCCGACAAAATTATAAACACCGCCGCTCTGAAACTGTCGGACATCTGCCCCCTAAAGGGCTTACCGCTTTTCATTGTGCTTCCTCTTCTCTGGAATACTGAAAACAAAAAGCATATAAGAAAGCATAAACCCGAGCGCCGAAAGTGTCATTACGGCGTAACCGCCGCCAGCAATGCACTTTGACAAAATACCGAGCAAAAAGCCTAAGCTGAATGTAAGCGCCACAAGCCGCGTGCCGCCGTTTGCCGCCCTGCCCTTTGCCGA
The DNA here is from genome assembly GCA_900549055.1 of uncultured Oscillospiraceae bacterium. Lineage (GTDB taxonomy): Bacteria > Bacillota > Clostridia > Oscillospirales > Acutalibacteraceae > UBA737. The sequence continues at coordinate 10,806 of URNB01000003.1, read as the reverse complement.
GTAAATAACCAGGAAAAGCAGCGCAATATCAAATACCGCCGTCATAACCGTTTCAAGTAATTCCGCCATTTTAAGTTCTCTCCTTCATAAGCTTTTCTATTGCCGCAAGCTTTGTGCAAAGGCACAAAACCTTTATTGCCTGCGTTATTTCTTCAACCGTCGCAAACGACGGCGCAAGGCGAATATTTTTATCCTCGGGGTCGTAGCCGTACGGAAAGGACGCCCCCGCCGGCGTAAATTTCACTCCGTATTCTCCGCACATTTCAACAACTTTTTTTGCGCACCCCGGCAGCGTATTAAAGGAAAGGAAATAACCGCCGCGCGGCGTAGTCCAGTCGGCAATGCCGACGCCGCCGAGCTCCTCTTTCAAGGTTTTATACACTGCCTCAAATTTAGGCTTTAATATTTCGGCGTGTTTTTTCATATGCGCCCGCAGTCCCGCGCTGTTTTTGAAGAACCGCGCGTGCCGCAGCTGATTGAGCTTATCGGGTCCTATGGTGGAAAACTGCAAAAAGGATTTTATATCAATTAAATTTGTGGGACTTGCGGCAAGTGCGGAAATGCCCGCGCCCGGGAATGTAATTTTACTTGTGGAGCAAAATTCATAAACCAAATCGGCGTTTCCCGCTTTTTCACACTCGCTTATAATGTCGGGTATTTCGGCGTTTTCTCCGTCAAAAGCGTGTATGCAATACGCGTTATCCCAAAAAATACGGAAATCTTCCGCCGCGGGCTTCAGCGCGGCAAATCTTCGCACCGTTTCGGGGCTGAAAACAATTCCCGTCGGGTTCTGGTATTTCGGAACGCACCAAATGCCCTTTACGGTTTCATCCTTTATAAGGTCTTCAACCTCGTCCATATCGGGTCCGCTTTCGGTCATACCGACAGGTATCAGCTCAAACCCGAAATGTTCGGTTATTGCAAAGTGGCGGTCATACCCCGGGGCGGGACATAAAAATTTGCGGTTCTTTATTTCCTGCCACGGTTTCGCGCCGCATATTCCGTCAGTCATGCCGTGGCTTACAAGTTCGTACATCATTGTAAGGCTGCTGTTTCCGCCCACTATGGTGTTTACCGAGTGCGTGCCCATCATATGGCTTAAAAGCCTTTTTGCCTCTTCTATGCCGTCAAGCCCGCCGTAGTTGCGGCAGTCCTGACCGCTTTCGCTGTCTAAAATGCTGCGGTGATCCAAAACATCCAGCATATTAAGCGAAAGCGCAAGCTGTTCCGCTGAGGGCTTTCCGCGGGAAAGATCAAGCGAAAGCCCGCTTTTTGCATATTTTGCAAGCTCAGCCGCGCATTTATCCCTTTCGCACATAAGCGCATACATATCCGCATTTTTATAATCCATACAACCGCCCCCGTAAGCCTTGACTTTTGTTGACTGCTATATTATAATCATTTTATACACATATGTAAAATATATAATAGATATGATTATAATATCATTTTGATATTGCGGAGCGTGCAAAAAATGTATATAAGCTATGATTATTACCGTGTGTTTTATTATGTTGCGAAATACGGCAATATAACCCAGGCGGCAAAGCTGATGCTTAACAGCCAGCCTAATTTAACCCGAACGATTAAAAACCTTGAAGCAGAGCTTGGCTGCGCGCTCTTTTCCCGCAGCAACCAGGGAATGAAGCTGACCCCCGAGGGCAAAAGGCTTTATGAGCATATTAAAATAGCGTATGAGCATATAGAAATGGGCGAGGCGGAAATTACCGACAGCCGCTCGCTGCGCTCGGGCAGCGTATATGTTGCGGCAAGCGAGGTGGCGCTGCGCTGCCTGCTTTTGCCCGTGCTAAAAAAATACAGGCTGCGCTACCCGGGCATACATATAAGAATAAGCAACCACTCCACCCCGCAGGCAATAGCCGCTCTGAAAGGCGGAACGGCGGATATTGCAGTTGTGACCACCCCGACCGTCCGTTCCGCGTCATTAACAGAAAGGGTCATACGCCCCGTAAACGAAGTTGCGGTGTGTTCGCCGTACTTTTCAAGCCTTGCAAACAGGCAGGTCTCTCTTTCGGAGCTGACGAATTTTCCGCTTATCTCCCTCGGTGAAGATACAAAATCCTTTGAGTTTTATTCGGGCTTCTTTTCTTCCCACGGGCTTACCTACCGCCCCGATATTGAGGCGTTTACCGCCGACCAGATATTACCGATGGTAGCGGCAGACCTCGGCGTGGGGTTTGTTCCCGAGGAATTTTTGCAAAGCGAAGACGTAAATATAATTGATTTAAAGGAAAAAATTCCCGAGCGAAATATTGTTTTAATAAAACGTAAGGAGCAGCCCTTAAGCGTTGCCGCAAAGGAGCTTGAACGACTGATTGAAGAATGCTGAACGGCATTTTCGAAGGTAGCGTGCCGAAAATTCGGCACGCTCAATTAATTTATACCGCCACATAACGGCTGCTCACATAGCCCATAACTCCGCCGTAGCCTGCCAAATCCCATTCGGGCAGACGATTGTAAATTACAATTTCCGAGCCGTTCGGTATTTTGCCGATTATAGGCGCGCCGATATCCGGGCGCGAGCGGATATTAAGGTTCGACCCTTCGGTTGAGACATATCCCACCTGTATGGGCTGCGGCATATTAAAGGGTATTCCGAAATACTCCGTAAGTGACAGCACAAGATTTTCGGCGATATTATTTATATTGTTCCGTATCCAGTCGGCGTCAAGCGGGTTATCGTGATAACCGAGCTCTATAAGCACGCCGGGCGCCCTTACCCTTGCAACCTCGCCGAGCCTTGTCGTCGGAACGGTTTTCACCATTCCCGGCAGCGGATATATAAGCTGTAAATTATTTGCCGCGATATCTGCAAAGCGCTTGCCGCTAACGCTTGCGGGATAATAGTAAGCATCTATTCCGCGCACGGTGGACTGCTGACCGCTCCCTACGGCGTTTGAATGCAGCGCCAAATGCAGGTCGTAATTCCCGGCGTTCGAAGCGGCAATCGAGGACGCAGCGGTCATATCGGGTGTGTTGCGCGTAAACTGTATGCCGCTTGCCGCAAGGTACGGCTCCATTGCGTCGGCTATAAGATTCATATAATATTCTTCGTTTCCCCCGCCGTAATAAGGGTTGAATTCCTGTGTGGACGGACTTAAATATATTATAGGCATAGTATCCTCCCCCTGAAAATAAAAATTCTTCCTCTTCATAAAATATGAAAAAGGAAGAATTGTGTTAATTCGCATGGATTATTTTTCGGAGCCTTTTCCGCTCACTACAGCATAGTAGGAATTGGATATTAATTTATATATGAACGCGTGGGGCGCGGCTCGCTGCCTTTACAGAGTGGGTAACCGTTAAAACGGTCTTCCCGTCCGAAACCTTACAACAAAAATCCTCCTTTGTTATTTCTGCCGTAATTATACCAAAGGGGAATTTGCATCGCCATTGAATCGGCTTACAAATTCCCCTTTAATTCTAACGGTTTTGTAAGATTCAAGCTGCCGGCTGCGGCTCGGTATTGCCGCCTGCAGCGTCTCCCTTTGAAATTACAAGCTTTAAAAGCACCGGTGTTACAAGTGCGGCTATAACCACACAAAGCACTATTGCGGGGAACACATGCGGATCGATATTTCCACTGTCGATTCCCTTTTGCGCCACCATAAGCGCAACCTCACCGCGTGCCACCATGCCAACGCCGACGGTCAATGACTCGTGCGGCGTCATTTTGCAGAGTCGCGCCCCTAAACCGCAGCCGATAATCTTGGTGATTACCGCCATTACCGCCAGCACAAGCGCAAATACGATTATATTAGGCGTTATGCCGTTAAGCTCGGTTTTAAGCCCTATTCCGGCAAAGAATACCGGGGAGAAAACAAGATACGAAGCCGCGGTAACCTTTTTTGCAACATAGCGCCGCGAATCGGTAACATTGCAGAGTATAACGCCCGCGAAATATGCGCCGGTAATATCCGCCACGCCGAAAAACCTTTCGGCACAGAATGCCATGATAAAGCAAAACGCCATTGCCCACACCGCAACGCGGCGGCTCGTGGCATGGTTTACGGCGATACGCTTGAAGACCTTATACACAATAAACCCGACCACGGCGGTAAACACAAAGAAGCCGAATATTTTAAGGGTTACCATAGCGGGGCTGACCGAGCTGTCGCCCATAGCAGACAGAATGCTTAATACCACTATACCTATAATATCATCGATTATGGCGGCGGAAAGCAGCGTCGCGCCGACCTTGGTTTTCAGCTTGCCCATTTCGTTTAGCGTTTCCACCGTTATGCTGACCGAGGTCGCCGCAAAAACAATTCCCACAAACGCTGCCTTCATAAAGCTCGCGTATGAAAAGCTGCGCGAAAAGAAAAGCCAGTAAACGCCGCCGCAGCCGATTATCGGCACGGCAACACCCAAAACCGCTATTAAGCAGGCGGCGGGACCGGTGTGCTTAAGCTCGTTTATATCCGTATCGATTCCCGCAATAAAAAGGAGCATTATAACGCCTATTTCGGCGGTTTTCGTGAGGAAATCCGATTCGTGGAGTATTCCTATTCCGCTCGGTCCCAAAAGAATGCCCGCAATAAGCGCGCCCACTACCTGCGGCAGATGAACATGCGCGGTTGCAAGCCCGAAAATTTTCGTAAAAAGCAATATCAGCGCAAGCGCCAACAAATATCCGTATGCACCCAAAACAAACAACCCCTTAAAGTATTTTCAAAACTATTATATTATACAACTTTCGTCATTTTTTGCAAGATGATAAAATTAATAAATTTTTTATTGACAAACCGCGCGTTACAGTGTATTATTTTACTGTACTACAAACACTAATACAGTTTTGGGAGGTGCTTTATGCTCAAGCTTAATTATAAAAGCGGCGTTCCTATTTGCGACCAGATAGTAAACGGCTTTGTGCGGATGAAGGCGCTCGGGCTCGTTGAAAGCGGCGAGCAGCTGCCGAGCGTGCGCGCGCTTGCGATGGAGCTGGGCGTAAACCCCAATACGATACAAAAGGCATATCAGATACTGGAAACCAACGGCATTATATATTCGGTAAAGGGCAAGGGCTCGTTCATATCGGACGACGCCGCGGCGGACACTGCGGTTATAATGTCGGCAAAAAGGGATTTCCGCGCGGCGGTATCGGCTGCGGCAGAGCTGGGGCTTCGCAAGCCGGAGCTTATTGAAATAGTATCCGAGATGTTTGAAAAGGAGGGGGACGCAAAATGATAAGAGCTGAAAACCTCACTAAAATATTCGGCGGCAAAAAGGCGCTCGATTCGGTAAGCGTTAATATCGGAGACGGCTCTATATACGGACTTGTAGGCTCAAACGGCTCGGGAAAATCGACACTTTTAAGGCTGGCGTCCGGCGTGTATATGGCAGACGGCGGCAGCATTACCTCCGACGGCGAAAAAATATTCGATAATCCGAAGGTCAAATCGCGCATTGCCTACCTCGGCGATACGCCGTATTTCATGCAGAATGCCACAATAAAGGAAACGGCTGACTTTTACAGACGGCTATACCCCCGCTTTGACAATACGCTTTACAACCGTCTGCTCGAGGTCTTCCCGCTCGATTACAAGGCTAAGATCTCCACCATGTCAAAGGGAATGCAGCGGCAGGCGGCGCTTATAAACGCAATCGCGTCATCCCCCGATTATCTTCTGCTTGACGAAGCGTTTGACGGGCTTGATGTAGTTATCCGCAAGGCGCTCAAGGGCATATTGGTTGACGGCGTTACCGCAAGAGGAATGACAACGGTAATAGCCTCGCACAACCTGCGTGAGCTTGAAGACTTGTGTGACAGCGTGGGACTTGTTCACAACGGTCATATGGTGTTAAGCGATGAGGTTGACAAGCTCAAAGGCAACCTGCACAAGGTTCAGGCGGCATTCCGCGGAGTGCCGGATGTCACGGCGTTTTCAGGACTTGACGTTATTAAGGCAGAGCGCAGCGGCTCACTTTTACAGTTGATAGTGCGCGGTGATGAGATCCAAATCATGAATTATATAAATCGGCTTTCACCTGTTTTTTCTGAATGCATTGAGCCGTCGCTTGAGGAAACATTTATGTTTGAGTTGGAGGTGAACGGATATGACGTCAAAAGCATTGCCGAATAATTTTCATCCCGCAAGGCAGCTGTTTGCCTATTCGCTCAAGCGCACCGCGGGACTGACCGTGCTTATGACGGTCGTAGCCCTGCTTGCCTGCCCGGTTTACACGCTGCTTAAGATTGAGCGGATATACGAGAATACCGCAAGGGTTTATAACCTTAATACCATAGCCCCGACGCTTATGTTCATTACCGCAATAGCCTCTGTTGCGGCGGCGCTTGTTTATATGTTTATAAACTTTGCGTTTCTCTACAGCCGCAGCTCAAGCGACTTTTTTCATTCATTGCCCACCACCCGCACGGGGCTTTTGCTTGCGCGGCTTATATCAAGCATTCTGCCTATAATCATTCCCGTGACTCTGGTTTACGGTGCGATGTGCGGGCTGAAAATTTCAAAATATGTGGAATGCAGCGTAAAGCCTATTTTAAAGGGCTACGCCTTTAATCTGCTTATACTGTTCGCGCTGGCTGCGTTTTCGCTTATATTTATGATCTGCGCCGGCAGTATTTTTGACCTTATTATCTCATTTTTCACCTTCAATGCGGGAATCGTGCTTGTTCAAATCATAAATTCCTCGCTTTGCAGCTATTTTCTCCGTGGCTACCCGTATGACGCATATACCGGCAGCCTGGTAAACCTTTCCTCCCCCTACTGGTTCGCGTTCACAAGATTTGGGAATTTGCTTTCGGGCGAGCTTTCGCGGCGGTCGGAAATAACGCTTGCAATCGCGCTGCTCATCATCACCTTTTTATCACTGGCGGCAAGCCTTGCGCTTTACCGCCGCAGAAAGAGTGAAAAAAGCGGAATCTCCTATGCATATAATTTTATATATACGGTATGCGGACTTATAGTCGGCATAATCGCGGCGTTCGGTGCAGGGTCGATCTTCGCCGAGGGAGAAATAAGCCCTTTATTCTGGATATTCGCGGCTGTGGGCGGTGTGCTTGCGGCAATAACCTTCGGTGCAATTAACGACCGCGGCTTTAAATCAATTAAAAGATCCGCTGTTATGGGGGCTGTATCGGTAATTATGCTCGGTACATTCGCCGCAATGCTTGCAACCGACTGCTTCGGCTACAGCCGTCGCATTCCCGCCGCTGACAAAATTGAAAGCGTGACCGTGCGGTTTACAGGCACCGAAATAACCTTTAAAGATCCCAAAACGGTGCTTGAGCTCCATGAAAAAATCGTTACCGAATCAACAGATAACGGGGATTATTTAAGCCTTGATTATACCCTTAAAAGCGGCAGGCATTTTGTACGGAATTATACCGACATAAGCTATTCGGATTATATACGGTTGCTGCTTAAGCTTTACAAAAGCCCCGAGCATATTAAAAAAATACGCAGCTCGATATCTGACAGCATAATCAGCAACCGTTCGGTCAGCGCAAGGGACTACACCGTGACAGACGAAGGAAAAACAGCCCCCGGTTATTCCTATGAGGAAGCTGTATATGAGGAAACCGCCGTGACCGAGGCGCAGCTCAAAAAATTGGTTGAAGCATATATTTCGGATCTGCCGAAAGCAACCTACAAAAGCATAACCGATGAATGTCTGCTTTCTTTGGAAATAAGCGGTGTGGATAAGAGCCACAAATACACCTATATATATCTTAAGGTTGAAGAGACCTTTGAAAACACACTCGCCGTTATAAAAGAGCTCAACGTTAAAATATCTTGAGTCGCCCGGAAAGGGCGCGTTACATGCAAACCCCTCAAGGGGTGCTGAAAAGGTTTGCCGACTGCATTGTTTTTTCAGCCGCCCCTAAAGGGGCTTTTTTGTACCTTGGCATAATTATAACCTCCGATTTGATATTTCTGTTTTATACCGTTTCGGAGGTTTACACAATATCTTAAGAAGTTTCAGTGTAAAAGATAATGTCATAAGCGCTCGGGTTTACCGGGCGCTTTTGACATTTATAATTCTATTCTTCTAAAAACCCTATTTCGGCCATTATGCCGGATAATTTTTCCATTTGTTCATCATTCCCCGAACATTTTTCAAGCGCTGCAAGAGCCTTGTCCTTTAAGGTTTTCTTATCGGTTAAATCATCATACATTTTTTCATAAAACTTCAGCGCCTGTTGGTTAGTTGCTTCCCTGCAGCGAACAATCTCGCCTATGGCTTTTGCTTTTTCCTGACCTGCAATATCGCCGGGGTTGGATTTCGGCATTAGGGCAAGCTGCTCTAACGCACTGTGAATATATTCAGTGTCATTTATTATCTGTTCTGTTTTATCAAGAACATATTTGATTGTTAATTTATCATTAGTTTTTGTCGCTTGTGTGTTTGACATATTGTTATCCTCCGATTTCAAATTCGGCGGGCACAACAAGCATATTTTGTTTTCTTCTATAAAATGCGCCCTGCCGTTTTTAACAAGACCCTTCGCCCTTTTAGGGTAGGTCGCTTCGTATTCATTTCCTTTTTCATCTACTACAATAATGTTTTTTTCTATGGGTATCATCCCCTGTGTAAATGATGTAAAGCCGTTTTTTGTTATGGGTGCCGTCCCCGTTTACAGATAAAGTATAACATATTGTTTTCATTATAGCAATAATCAAATACCGATATTTAAAATCAGATAAAAGATATTGTTAATCGGATAAAGATTTACTGTTGTGCAGTCTGCCTTATTATGTTAAAATAATTTCGGTAAGGTGGGAAAAGGTATGCAGCACATCACGGTAGGCAGAAAGTACAATGAAGGCAAGATTGCAAAAATTGAGTGCGTTAGAAATGACCGACTTCGAAACATTGACATAAAAGACAAATGCTTTTTCCTGATCATTCTGACTGCCGGTAAGCTGGAATTTAAGGTGGAAAACGAACGGCTTTGCGCCGCGGCGCCTGCGTTTATCTGCTTTGACGAAACCGCCGATCCCGTGCTTATTTCAAAGCAAAAAGTGCAGTATTCCTGTATTTACTTTCATCCCGAATTTTTAAATGTTAATATGTCCTTTGAAATGCTGCGTAAAAAAGATTACGGTGATATTGCCTCAACGCACGATTTGTTTTTATTAAAGCCGTTTACCGATAAGGCTTATGTTATACCCATAGCCGAGGCGCAGTTGGATAAAATCACGCAGGCGGCAGAGTTTATGCAAGAGGAACTTCAAAATCAGCGCGACTGGTACTGGTCCTGCCGAGGGCGCTCGTATTTTATGGAAATAATTATTGCTTTAGAGCGTATGTACGGGCTGATTGGGTACGGTGTAACTCATCAAAAATCGGACAATACGCCTATTGTCAAAAACGCAAAGCTGCGCGACGCGGTGCTGTATATTGAAAGCCGTTTTGATGAAAGCATTACTCTGCCCGATATAGCAAAAGCTGCCGGGATGAATCACACAACGCTTACGGCGCTGATGAAAGAGGAACTGGGGCTTACTGCAATAGAGTATCTTATGAAATACCGCATAACCGTTGCCGAAAAGCAGCTTGAATTTACAAGCGTGCCCATAAAAGATATTGCAAATATGACGGGCTTTAAAACCGTGCAGCATTTCAGCCGTGTTTTTAAAGCACAAACCGACGCCACCCCGGCAGAATTTCGCAAAAGCACCGTGCAAAAACGAAAGGAAGAAATATGGTGAAATATAAGGCCGTTTTTTTCGATCGTGATGGTACACTCACATATTTTGATAAAGAAAAAGAAATTTGGCGAGATCAGATAATTAGCGAATGGAGTGGTAAGCCTTTCAAACTGTCCTACGATAAAATGATGACTCTTTTTAACCTCGCAAGCGAAGGAAAAAAGCCTTGGTATAAAACAGTTGACGATGAGAAAGAGTTTTTAAAAAGGTATTATCGATATTTGCTAATAGGTGAAAATATTAAAGAACATTTAGATATTCGAGCCAAGTTATTATTTAATGAGCTATGGTGTAGAGATCGTGCCTTATTTCCTGAAACCATACAAGTGTTAGAGTATTTTTATAAGAACGGATATAAAATGGGCGTTATAAGCGATACCTCACCATCACTCGAATACAGTCTACAGCGATTAGGAATTGCTAAATATTTCACTTCCTTTACAGCCAGCTCTTTAGTAGGAGCAGGAAAACCAAGTCCTATAATTTTTAATGCCGCACTCAATGCACAAGGTGTTTTGCCGAAAGAATCTTTATATGTTGATGATTATAAACCTGAAGCAGATGGAGCAAGAGAACAGGGCTTTACATCATTCTTGATAGATCGAAGTGGAAACAATACTGATAAGTGGAGTATTCAAAGTTTGAAACAATTAATTGATTTCGTGGAGGGTAAATATGCGTGAACCATATCAAATAATATCAATTCCTTATCGTATAGTTAACGATACGACATTGTTCTGTATCTTTCGCAGAACAAATGGTGATTATTGGCAATTTATTGCCGGCGGCGGTGAGAATAACGAAAAACCGATTGACACAGCCTTGCGCGAAATCAAGGAAGAAACCGGCGTAACAGCCGAGAAACTCACCGAGCTTAAAAGCGTCGCATTTGTTCCGGCGGAAGTGGTGGCGGAAAATATGAGAACGCATTGGGATAAAAATATCTTTGTAATTCCCGAATACAGCTTTGCCTTTGAGTGCAGCGCCGACCCTACCATTTCACGCGAACACTGCGAATATCAATGGCTGCCGTATGATGTGGCTCGAAAACTACTAAAATGGGATTCTAACAAAGTGGCAATGTATGAAATCATGTGCAGGTTGAGGA
>URNB01000002.1 GCA_900549055.1 uncultured Oscillospiraceae bacterium | reverse complement strand
CTGCGCAAAGTTCGAAAAATCAAAATGCGGCGGGCTGACTTAAATCTTGAAGGCTCTCTCACTGTGTTTCTCACCGATTACCGTTTTAATTCTTAATGCCGTAAATAAATTCCCTCAGCGCGCGCGAATTGGTCTCAAAATCAACCGAGAAAAGACTGCGCCCGCCGAGCCCTCTCATTCCGCCGTAGCTGCCGCTTACAGGAACGGTCATCTGCTTTATTTCCGCGCCGCGGTATTTAGGCGCCAAAAGCAGCAGCTCGGTAATCTCAAGCCGTGTGAGGTTAGTCTGTACAAGCGGCAGAACATTGTTGAGCAGTCCGTTCAGCTCGGCTATATCAAGCTCTTTCGTTTTGGTGACGACCGCCTGTATGACATTTCTTTGGCGTTCTATTCTGTGCCAGTCGCTGTCTATATGTCTGCAGCGAGCATAAACGAGCGCCGCTTCCCCGTCCAAATGGTTTAGACCTGCAGTATATTTTTTTAAGCCGGTTCCCTCATTAACATAGCCTGCTTCTGCCGCAGTCAATTCAATATCGATTCCGCCGACTGCCTCTATCCCCTTTTTAAAGGTGGCAAAATTCACGCGTATGTATCTTTCAACATCCACCTTAAAGCACTCGCGCACCTCGCGCATCATAAGATCCGCGCCGCCGTAGCGGAAGGTGTGGGTCAGCCAGTCGTACTGCCCCTTGTATTTGCCGTCAAGTATCGGCATACCCATACCGCGCTCAAGGCTTGCAAGCTTTAAGGAGCCGTCCTTTTTGCCGACCGACATGATCATACAGCTGTCGCCTCTTGCGTTCTCGCTGAACTCCTCGGTATACTCGTCTGTGCCTATAAGCAGAATATTTAAGATTCTTTTATCCTTGTAAATTTTACCGGTAGCGTCGATAGCGTCTTTTTCTTCAAGATCGGCTATCGCGTCGTTCATTCGGCTTTGCTCATCGATCGTTTCGCTGTCGTTTGTATCAATAGAGCCGTTCCACCTGAATTTACCGTCGCTGAATTTTATCAAATTAAGCTTTGAAAGATAAAATATTACGCCGCTTGCAAGCAAAAGTACAATAACAAGCACAACTGCTGTTATAATTTTAACGGACTTTTTAATTTTTTTCATAGCTTTCTCCACACCGTTTTATTGACAACGCCTGTGTAGGACTGAATTATTTTCACGACCTTGGTCGATACATTTTCCTCTGTATAATCGGGCACGGGTATGCCGATATCACCGTTTTTATTCATTTCCACGGCGGTGGTTACTGCCTGCAAAAGGCTTTTTTCATCAATTCCCGCAAGAATGAAGCATGCCTTATCAAGCGCCTCGGGGCGTTCTGTCGATGTGCGTATGCAAACAGCGGGGAACGAGGCTCCCACGCTTGTAAAAAAGCTGCTTTCCTCGGGCAGAGTGCCGCTGTCGGACACAACGCAGAACGCGTTCATTTGGAGCTTATTGTAATCGTGGAAGCCGAGCGGCTCATGCCGAATGACCCTCTTATCAAGCTTAAAGCCGCTTTGCTCCAATCTCTTTTTAGAGCGCGGATGGCAGGAGTAAAGTATCGGCATATCATATTTTTCGGCAAGAAGATTTATCGCCGTAAACAGCGATAAAAAGTTCTTTTCGGTGTCAATATTTTCTTCCCTGTGAGCGGAAAGCAAAATATATTTCTTAGGCTCTAAATTAAGCTTTTCAAGAATGTCGGATTGTTTTATTTCCTCTAAATTATGATGAAGCACCTCCGCCATAGGCGAGCCCGTAACATATGTGCGCTCTTTCGGCAGCCCGCACTCGGCAAGATAACGGCGGGCATGCTCCGAATACGCCATATTAACATCGGATATTATATCTACTATCCGTCTGTTTGTCTCCTCGGGCAGGCATTCATCCTTGCAGCGGTTGCCCGCCTCCATGTGAAATATCGGAATATGCAGCCTCTTCGCCGAAATTGCCGACAGGCAGGAGTTTGTATCGCCCAAAATTAAAAGCGCGTCGGGCTTTATTTGGTTCATAAGCTTATATGAGCAGTTGATTATATTTCCGACCGTAGCACCTAAATCGTCGCCTACCGCGTCCATATATACCTCCGGATCTTTAAGCTTCAGGTCCTTAAAAAACACGCCGTTAAGATTATAATCGTAATTCTGCCCAGTGTGCGCTAATATGCAGTCAAAATACTCGCGGCATTTGCTTATCACCGCCGCGAGCCTTATTATTTCGGGGCGCGTTCCCACTATTATTAAAAGCTTTAGCTTGCCGTTATCTTTAAACTTAACATCGTTGTAATCGGTTTTTATATTCATTACAAATTTCCCTCCGCTTCAATAAGTCCTGAAAGTCTTGAGAAAATCGTTCGCAGTGCCGTCTTGCGGTGAGCGGAGCCGTACTAAAGTACTGCCCCGAACCAAAAGCGGTGCTGCGGGCGATTTTATCGGACTTATACTTTTTCAAAGAATGTATCCGGGTGATTTGGGTCAAACTGTTCGTTTGCCCACATAAGGGTTACAAGGTCTTCCGTATCGGAAAGATTTATTATATTGTGGGTGTAGCCCGGCAGCATATGCACAGCTTCTATGTTATTACCGCTCACTTCAAAACGGAGCACCTCGTCGCTGCCGATTTTTCTTTCTTCAATAAGACCGTGACCCGACACCACAATGAAAAATTCCCATTTGGTATTGTGCCAATGCTGCCCTTTCGTGATTCCGGGCTTTGAAATATTAACGCTGAACTGTCCGCAGCCCGCGGTTTTTAAAAGCTCTGTAAAGCTGCCGCGTTCGTCAATATTCATTTTAAGCGGAAAGCTGACCTTTTCCTTCGGTAAATACGAAAGATAGGTTGAATAAAGCTTTTTCGCAAAAGAACCATCCGGTATTTCGGGCATAAAAAGCGTTTTCGGCTGATTTTTAAACTGCTCCAACAAATCCGCAATTTCACCGAGGGTTACTTTGTGTGTGGTTGGCACGGCGCAATATTTCCCGCCTTCGGTAATTACGGTGTTTATTCCGTCAAACTCGCAGCGATGCTCGTTATTTTCAAGCGCGTCAAGCATTTCCGCAACCAAATCATCTATGTAAAGCAATTCAAGCTCGATATTTCGGTCATTTACCGTTATGGGCAAATCGTTCGCGGTATTGTGGCAGAAGGTTGCCACCGCGCTGTTATAATTTGGTCTGCACCATTTGCCGAACAGATTCGGAAAGCGGTAGACAAGCACCTTGGCTCCCGTTTCCTCGGCATATTTGAAAAAAAGCTCCTCCCCCACTTTTTTGCTTCTGCCATACTCTCCGTCATAACGCCCGATAAGGGTCGCCTGAACAGAGCTTGACAGCATTACGGGGCATTTATTATTATGCTTTTTAAGTGTATTAAGCAAATCCGAGGCAAATCCGAAATTGCCCTCCATAAACTCCGCATTGTCCTTCGGTCGGTTTACGCCCGCAAGATTAAACACAAAGTCCGCCTTTTCGCAAAAACCGTCAAGCAGGTTCTTTTCGGTATCGATATCGTATTCAAAAATTTCTTCTATTTTAATATTCCGCGTTCTGTCCTTATTATCGCGGATATTTTTCAGCGCCGCGCAAAGATTTTTACCGACAAAGCCTTCAGCGCCCGTTACAAGTATGTTCATCCGTTACTTGTATGATATAGTTAAGGCTACATCATACCCTTTCTAAATTATTTACGCTCACCTCAAAGACAAGCATATAAAAAGCCGAGGGAGCGCAGCGACTGAAGCTTTTTATATGCGGCGCACCGCGCCGTAGGGTCGGATTTGTGATATAATTATTCAGAACACCGTGGACTTTTTATTTGTTCTTGTCACATTGATGACTTTAAGGAGTGTATTGCCACGGATTTATTCTAAATGTTTATAGCTGGATAGAACGCTTTTGCGATTCTTTATGTCACGCAAGTTTACGCGGATATTTTCCGTTGGCTCGGTGCGGTGTATCCCATCTTTTCGGAGGTCCTTTGTATGATTTATGTCGGTATTGATGTAGCCAAAACCACACATTACGCAGCTGCCGCGGATTCGGACGGCGTTGTTCTCGTTGAACCCTTTGCTTTTGACAACGACGCGCCCGGATTTGCGAAGTTCATTTCAAAAATCGCTTCTTTTCCGAAAGAGCAATTGATCATCGGTCTTGAATCTACCGGTATCTATTCCGAAAACCTTATTTGTTTTCTTTTTGATTCCGGTTACAAGCTTGCTGTGATCAATCCTATTCAAATCGCTGCTTTGCGTAAAACCAACATCAGAAAAACCAAAACCGATAAGGTTGATACTCTTTTGATTATTAAATCTCTTATGGTCAATTCTTATCGCTTATACACCGAGCAGGATACGCAATCATTAAAGCTGAAATCCCTCTGCCGTTTTCGTCAAAGCCTCAAAAAATCCAAGGCAAGACTCAAAATTCAGCTTTCGGGATATGTCAACCTGCTTTTCCCCGAATTGCTTTCTTTTTTTAAATCCGGCATTCACATTTCCACCTGCTATACGCTCTTGAAACGGTGTTCTTCACCCGCAGAGATAGCCGCCTTACGCTTAGATTCTTTAAGCAGGCTCCTCTCAAATGCGTCTCGCGGACGATTTTCAAGAAGTACGGCCGAAGCCTTAAAAAGTCTGGCTAAATCCTCCGTAGGAGTGAAGAACCCCTACATATCCATTCAAATAGCTCAAACCATTCAGCAAATTGAGCTATTGGAACAGCAAATTGATGAGATTGAAAATGTTATTAAAGATACTATTTGTGAGCTTGATTCCGTTATTATGTCCATTCCCGGAATCGGCGCTATTGACGGTGCGATGATTTTAGGTGAAATCGGAAATATTGACCGTTTCGCTTCACCTGCCAAGCTTTTGGCTTACGCAGGTCTTGACCCTACCGTTTGTCAGTCCGGCAAGTTTAAAGCACGTTCCACAAAGATGTCCAAACGCGGTTCTAAAATACTTCGTTTCGCTTTAATCAATTCCGCTTGGCAGCTCACTTTAAAAAACGATACCTTTTTCAATTATTACCAACTGAAACTTTCTCAAGGTCTCAGTCACTACGGTGCTTTAGGTCATGTCGCTCATAAACTTGTTCGCGTTATTTTCACCCTCCTAAAGCACAATGTTCTGTTCGATCCTACCCGTCTTGTTTAATCTTATTTTTCTCTTGACTTTTCATAGCTGGTCTCCTTAAAATTGAATTTAAGACCCACCGCTTCAAGTTCTTTTCTGTAAGCTATCACCTTGTCCGGCTCTGCTATTTTTGCCAAATCGACATTTCGCCTTATACTGCCGCGGCGGAACGGTATCTGCAAAAAGCGCACTACCCACATTAGCGGCAGCAGCGACGGATGATTTTTAAGGCATTTATATCTTGAAGCCATTGCGCTGCAGGTCGGGAACATTCGGTTTAAAAACAGATTTTTTCTGATAGCGTTCTCGCTGCTTTCCTCTCCCGCCGTTTTGACTGCGGCGGATAAAACATGCGTATCATGCGTGCCGTAAGAGCCGCTGCCGAAAATTGTATTTGTTATGCGGTCGGACATATTATCAGGCTCTTCCCCGCCGAACCAAACCTTAAGTGTATGCTCGGTGTTTTTGTAAAACTCCGCCAGCCGCAGCTTTTCAAGCTCACGCTCAATATAGCCGAAATCAAGACCGGGGTGCTTATCCGAAAAAACATACAAATCCGTCATATGGCGTATGCCTATGCCGCCGTCACGGTAGTGCTTGGCATAATGGGTGAAAAGATATACATAAGTATCCTCATCCCGCATGTCATACCGACAACCGTCCCCCCGCCGGGCAAAGCGCCAGCCGTCGCCGTAGTATTCATAATAGTCTTTATTATACGATGGAATAAGCCGCTTATGCAGCTCGGCATGCAAAATTCCCTTTTTATCCCATACAAGCTCATGATCGCTTTCGAGCACCTCATTAAAGCCGAGCGCAGTCATAATCGGGCGTATTTTTCCGTACTGCTCATATCTTATAAGTATATCCGCGTCTCCCATTAATCTAAGCTCGGGCTGCGGGTAAATAAGCTTAAGGCATGCGCCCTTAAGCGGCATATAATCGATTCCGTTTTCATCGAACGCCTTGTATATGCAGTCAAGCGCGTAAAGCTGATTCTGCGAAAATGCGACGCTCTTGAAAGTCGCAAGCTCCAAAATCCGCATTATATCCTCCGGCGGGGTAAGAGATGAATACTTAGCGCCGTAATAGATCACCGGTATTATCTGATGCTTTTTTGCGGTTGTCAGCGCCTCTTCCCAGTCAAAGTCCTCCGGAACCGAAACACTCTCGCCCGTAAGCGCACTTTTTACAAGCTTTAATATGCCGATTTGAAAGTCAGTCATTTTAAATTCTCCGAATTATAAATTTAATTCCGCAAGCTCCCTTTGTATATATGCAAGCGCCGCAATTTTCGCCTTGGTCTCTTCAACATTCAGCATTTTTGTGTTATGCGAATTAAATTCCGACAGCGTGTTGCGTTCCTCATCGCCCTCGCTGAAGTATTTATCGTAGTTAAGACCTCTGTTATCCGCCGGCACGCGGTAGAACTCTCCCATATCCACTGCCTTCGCGCATTCCTCGTTGGTAAGCAGCGTTTCGTACATTTTCTCGCCGTGGCGGATGCCTATGACCTTTATATTTTCAGGATTTCCGCCGAACAGCTCGCAAACCGCTCTTGCCTGTGTTTCAATTGTGCAGGCGGGCGCCTTTTGTATAAGCAGATCGCCGTTTTCGCCGTGTTCAAAGGCGAAAAGCACCAAATCGACCGCCTCCTCAAGCGACATTATAAAGCGGGTCATCAAAGGCTCTGTTACGGTTATCGGCAGACCCTTTTTTATCTGGTCGATCCACAGCGGGATAACACTGCCGCGCGAGCACATAACATTGCCGTAACGAGTGCAGCAAATTTTAGTCTTGCCCGAGCTTCTCGAACGCGCAACCGCGACCTTTTCCTCAAGCGCCTTTGTGATTCCCATTGCATTTATGGGGTAAGCCGCCTTATCCGTAGATAAGCATATCACACTTTCTACCCCTTCGTCAATAGCGGCGGTCAAAACATTATCCGTTCCGATAACATTTGTGCGCACCGCCTCCATGGGGAAAAACTCGCAGGACGGCACCTGCTTGAGCGCCGCGGCGTGAAAAATATAATCTACGCCGTGAACGGCGTTTTTAATCGACTGAATATCCCTCACATCGCCTATGTAAAATTTGATCTTATCCGCCGACTCCGGCAGCTTGCTTTGGAATTCGTGGCGCATATCGTCCTGCTTTTTTTCGTCTCTTGAAAAAATGCGGATCTCGCCTATATCCGTTTCAAGAAAGCGGTTAAGCACGGCGTTGCCGAACGACCCCGTCCCGCCGGTTATCATTAAGGTTTTGTTTTTGAACAGACTCATTTTTCCTCACCCGAAATTTTCTTTTTAATGCCGGAGCTGGAAACTCCCTGTGTATACGGAAGATATTCGATTGAAGCTCCTATTTTTTTGAATTGTTCCTCGGTTTTTAAATACCGTTCCGAGCCCTTCCAGTCATCGCCGGAAAATAATACATCGAATTTAAATCTGTTCCATGCAAGCATTTTATCGTTTGTTGTTTCAATATCGACCTTTTCGGCTCTGTCCACACATTTTAAAGCATTAAGAATTCTCAACCTATCATCCTCATTTATCACAGGCTCTTTTTTCTTGACTTCACGGACATATTTATCATCGCACATGCCGACAATAAGATAATCGCATTGTTCCTTACATCTTTCCAACAAATTCAAATGACCGACATGAAACAAATCAAATACTCCGCAAGTATAACCTATTCTGTATTTCTTCATAACTGCTCCTCTAACCAATAATTATTATTTGAATGGTGCGTAATTTGTTTTTCTTTAGGCGGCAATTTCATATAATCGCCATACATCTGCGTCAGAATTTTGTCATAGCCTATCGGGACTTTGAACCTTTTGTTTTCAAAATCCATTTCAATACTTTCCGAAAACCATTCTTTTTTAAAACGGTTTTGCTGGAAATTAAAGATAGTTTCTACTGCACCGACAAATTCACTTTTTTCATAAGGATATTTCTTATGCAATCCATCCGCCTTTTTCAAAACGGTAATCTTCTTTGAACCGAAAAGTTTGTAAAAGCAATAATATACAAAGCAACCTCTTGAACTCTTTGGGTCAACCGAAAGGTAGTGATAGTTTTTGTATAACCTATAAAGCTTTTTATACCACTTTTCAAACTCCTCATCGGTATCGGGCTCTCCGTCCAAAGGGAAAACATCAACATCTACACCGAGGTGACCGTCTTTGTAATCAACGCAAGGTTCTATTTTCGCGGTTCGTGTATCAATAACCTTTAGCATCGAATGCCTTGCCATTTTATCGTACGGGGATACCGCCTTGTATTTGTCGCTTTTGTATATTTCTATAAATTTATTGTAATCTTTTCTCGGCATCCAAATATCCACATCATCGTCCCACGGTATAAATCCGTGATGCCGAACAGCGCCTATAAGCGTTCCGTATGCCAAAAAATATATAATGCTGTTTTTATCGCAAAAATCCGCAATGTCCGTAAGTATTCCGAGCTCTGTTTGCTTAACTTCTTCAACCGACATTATTTTCATTTTCTGCTGTTCCCCTTTTAATCAAAACCTTTATTGCCTTTGTCATTTCCTTGGGATTCAACGCCCTTAACATCAGCGTGTTGCTGTATCTTATGGGTCTTATTATGAATCCGATTATTACATTCGTGAATATCTGCGTCACGAGCGAAGCCAGCGCCGCTCCCATAATTCCCGTTATCGGTATTAAAATATAGTTGAGCGCCACATTTGCAAGCGCGCCGGAAAGATTTATTATCCAAAGATATTTTTGTTTGTTCTCCGCCAAGATCCATATGTTTCTTACAGAGCCGAGATACGAAAAGGTTGTATACCACACAATAAGCTTAAGCGCATTTATCGACGCCGAATAAGCCGCTCCGTAAAGTATTTTGATAATAAGACCGGAGAAAAGCGTTATAACAAGACTTTGCAGCAGGGAAAGATAGATTATAATCCCATAAAGCCGGCACATGTCTTTTTCATAACGAATTTCATCTGTTTTTTTGTCATCGAATATCAACGGTCTGAAAGAGTCTATTATCGCCACGAAAACAAATCCGGTCATTCCCGCACAGGCTACAGCCGCCGAATAATATCCCGTCGCCGCATCGTTTATCATAAGCTTAAGCATTATTCTGTCGGTCTGGGCAAATATCGCTATCATCATATTTGAAACTATGTAATATCGGCTTTTTCCCCAAAGCAGCCTTGCGGTGCTTAAATTAAATCGCAGTCTGCCGCCGCCGAGCCGTTTATATACAATAAACAGCCCGATAACAATTATCATATAATCAAGCGCATTGGAAAGTGCAAACCAATAAATACTTTTATGCGCCGCCAAAAGATATATCTTATATCCCGAGATTACAGCATAAGCAAAAAGAGCTACGCCTGACGCATATTTTGACAAAAGCTTTGCCTGAAACCAATAATTCAGCAATTCAAGGCTTTGGAATATCAGAAGCGTGCTGTACAGGGCGCATACAATGACCGTTTCCCTTTCTCCGCGGTTCACCGCTGCCGCAAAAGAAATCACACCGATAACACATAACAGCGAGGACAAAAATGTCATTGTAACGGATGTGCCGAGTATTTCGCCCTCCTTTTCCGGAGTATTCACGATTTCCTGTACCAATACACCGTTTAAGCCCAAATACATAATCGGAGTGACAAAAGCCACTATTGACGCTGCATAATTTATAAGCCCGAAATTAGACGGACCTAAAAATCTTGCCGTAAGCATGGAAATAACCAAGCCGAGCAATGATTTTACAATCTGTATCCCGATTATCCATGAGGCGTTTTTAACAACTCTGTTTTTGTTCATTTAAAACCTCGTATAGCCTTATATATTCTCCAAATTTTTCATTTTTATCAAAGCCCTTTGCTTTTTTTATACACGCCTCCAAGCTGTAAGGCTTTTTTTCGCAAATCCGTATTATTTCGTTATACATAGCGTCGATATCGTTTTTTGCCACTGCCGCTCCGCAGGTTTCGTCAAGCATTTCGGGGCTGCCGCCGGTATTGAATGTTACAACCGGAGTGCCGCAGGCGAGGGCTTCCATATTAACAGTCGGATAATTTTCTTCCCTTGTGGGGTTTGCAAAAACATCTGCCGCCGTATAAATTTCCGCAAGCTCGGTTTGATTCTGCGTTCTGTGAATCGAAATAATATTTTCCGGCAACAGCTTATCGACATTATCGTCAGTGCCCACCAAAACCACCGTGTATTTTTCCTTATCAAGCCGTCTTGCCAATTCAACGAATACATCCAAGCCCTTACGCCTTCCCCAGCCGAACGCAACCCCCAAAACAATATATTTATTCTCTAAAGCGTATTTTTTCCTGAAATCGCTTTCGGTCGGTTTAAAAACATTAAGGTCAATACCGTTGTTAATAACCTTAACGGGATAATCCTTTAAATATGATTCCTTAACAAGGCTTGCCAGCCACTCCGACGGAGTAACTATCGTCATATTTTCAACACCGGTAAACCATTTCTTTTTAAGGCGGTACATATATTTTGAATTATCAAAAAGGCTTTTCGGATATTCCTTATACTGCGGACAGCCGTAGCAGCCAGTTTTCCATTTATTGCAGCCTATCATATCAAAATACGGACAATGACCGGTAAAGCTCCAGCAATCGTGCAGGGTCCAGACCGTTTTTATATTATGCCTTTTTATGTATTTAAAAAGCATAGGAAGATTTATATACCAACCATGCAAATTATGCAAATGAATAATATCCGGTTCAAACCGATCAAGCATTACCAAAAATTTCAGTGTTAAAAAAAAAGAAAAGCAGCCGTTCAACCCAAATACATTTGATAAAATCATGTGAGTGATTTTGCTAATTTTACTACCGATAAATGCTCTGCTCATTTTAATTTCACTCAAAGGATGACTTGAATATCCAAAGAAAAGCAACACCATATTATCCTGATTTATAGCACTTTTCGTTATCTCATATGCTATTTTGCCCGTGCTGCCGTATGGAACCGAATTCAGTATTGCAATCTTCATCTAGATTTATGCTCCTTCCATTTGTAATTCCGTAAAACATTAATACATAAATCAAAGAGTTTACACTTAAATCTTCATTTGATAAAGCTATTATAAAAATTACACCAAGAATAATTGAAGTAAAAAATGAAGAAGAAACTTTTTTCCAAAATCTAAATATAAGATACACAGAAAGCATAAAATAAACTACTCCGTGAACTGCTAATATTTTTAATAATGTATTGGTGTTATGCCCGCAATTATAACCTGTACGGTAGGCATATTCGCCAAAATTCTCTATTACATATGTCCAACCTTTCCCAGTCATAAAATTTTCTTTTGCAATATTGAAATTTGCTACGATAGAACCGATTCTGGAATCTCTCGAACTATTACTACTGTCTAATTTTCCAAAAACAGTATTTGAAATATCATCCCATCCAAAAATCAAAATAGCGGCAACAAATACAATCGCCAGTAAAAACAGAAATTTGAAATGACTAAATCCATTATTAATATTTTTAAAGCAATAAAACATATAAACCAAAGCAATTATTGCAATAATAATGTATGCAGCAGTCGAAAAAGTTAAAAGCAGCGCTAAAAAATATATAAAAACTCTTTTTTGAGATTTTAAATTAGAATAATACAATTCAAAAAGAATTGCTAGAGTAAGGAAAATTATATAAACTCCCGGTTCTCTAAAAATACCATAACTTCGTGGTATTGCACTTGAAAAAGCAGGCAAAAATCCCAAACCGAAGAAATAAAACTTCATATCTGCATCATTAAAAATATATGGAAACTTTATCACAACGCCATATGCAAAATAATATACTAAAAATAAAACGATTGAAAAAACAGAAAGAATATACATTACTTTTTTATACTGATAAACGAAAACATCAAAATCTAAAGAAACAACCAACAGAAACGATAATACATAAACAAATATTTCATATAAATACTTAATATCAATCTCAAAGTTAACTAACATTGTACCTATGTTCAAAAAAACGAACGCTATTACTAAAACAATTTGATTTTTTTGAATACTATGCCGCACAAAAATCAATGGAACCATTGCCGATATCAAAAACACAAATTGTAGGTAAAAGAAAAAAGGATTTTTATTTGTTCCGAATAGTAATGTATCATTTGAAACATAAATAATAATAAATATTATAAAAAAAGAGATTTTTTTACTTAAACACATTTGTCTTCCTCACTTTTTAAACATATTCACACCTTTTCAGGACAGTCCTAAAGATTCAATATTTTTTTTGCGATACTTTTAGCAACAAGGTTCTTCTTAGCATACGCATAAAAAAGTTCATACCTTTTTTGATTTTTCTTTTCATCACAGGCTTTTTGCAAAATCTGTGTCAAATCAGAATTGTTATTTATCACTTCTATAAAATCTGCATACATATCCGGCATTCCATCAAGCATATATGCAATAACAGGCTTTCCGCTCATAAGATACTCAATATTTTTTGAAGGAAAACTATATTTTGTATATACGCAATCATTTGGTCTTGGATTAATAAGAACGCTGGCATTTTCAATTATTTGCTTGGCTATTTCAGAGGAAACTTGACCTTTAAATATTATTCGTTTGTCCTTTTTGCAACTATTCTCCACATAATTATGAGCATCCCCGTCACCGCAGAGTATCAAACGATAATCACTGCCTTTTAATTTTGTAAAAGAGTCAATTAAATTTTTAATACCAAAAGCAAAATTCATTTTTCCGGCATAGACTATACTCTTTACCTTAACTTCCTGCCTTACTATAATAGAATCCTGCAATTCTTCAATTATTCCTTCAACAACCATATATGGGCGATTACCGATATTTAAAACTTCTTTCATCTGTTCAGTTAAAACAACAAATGAATCCACCTTCATCATAAGATACTGCATTTTTTTTATATCAATTTTTTTAAAAATATCGTATATTATTGTTTTGTTTTTATCAAGATTCATATATTGCGGCAAATCCGGCACAACAAAACATATTTTAGTTTCAGGTAAAAGTTTTTTTGCATACACCGCTGCCTCTAAAAACGGTTCGTGTGCACTGTAAACCAAAATCAAATCAAAGCTTTTATTCTCTTTTAAAATTATATTTTTTATTTCATTTTTAAGGGATTTAGCCCTTGAAAAATTTCTGTAACCCCAAATATTACAAAAATTAACATATCTATATTCAAATTGCTCAGATTCAAATCCTTTAAAAAACATTTTTTTATATCTATTAGGATATGAACCGATAAACGGTGCGGATAATATGGTAATATCTTCTTTATTTTGTTTAAATCCTTTTATAAGTTTTTTTTGAAATATGTTTGCCGAAAATTCAACATAACCCTTAGTGTTTTCAATAATTTCGTCTTCATTTTCGCAAGCAAAAACTCCACCGATAAACAGAACAGACATTTCGTTAACTAACCTTTCATTGCAAATCTAATAAAAGCATAACACTGGACAAAGGAGAACAAAAAAAGGATTTTGCAGCTTGTAAAATAAACTTTCCGTATTTGTTCATTCGTAAATAAGCAAACGCCAACACAGCGTGATGACGCATTTTTATATACCTAACTGATTTTTTATCAAGACTGCCGAACATTGTCTTTTTATACTCGTATAAAGCGTTTTCGCCGTTTATTTTGCTCATATTGCTTGATAACCCATCCGTTTCGCTATGCACATACGCCTTGACATAGCAGCCCTTGGTATAAATAAGCTTTCCGCCGCCGCAAATAGCCTCTTTCATCAAGTAAAATTCATCGCCGACATTGATTGGCGGAAAGCCGCCTATTTTTTCAAGATAGCTTTTTTTAAACATCAGGGTATCAGTTCCGGTTATATGGTGCATTAAATGGTTTTTAAGCAGCTGCTCGGGGCTGTAATCGGTTATGTAGCTGCGAATGCGTTTATCGATCAGCTTGTCCCTTTCGTTATACAGAAGCAGATCCGTCACCGAAAAATCGGCGTTGTGCTTTATCATATCATTCAGCTGATGCTCAATCTTTTCAGACAAATATATATCATCATCGTCAAGAAAGGTTATAAACTCGCCCTCTGCTTCGGATATACCTATATTTCTGGTCTTTGCCGAGCCTTTGTTTTCTTTATTTTGTATATATTTGACCGCGGGATGAATATTTACTATATTACTAACCTCGGTGTTCCATTCGGCGTCCGCATTATCGTCAACAACAATCAGCTCAATGTCATTATATGTCTGATTCAATACCGATTCAATAGCCCGCTTTAATGTTTCGTTCCGTCGGTATGTTGCAATTATCACACTTACCGTTTCAACACACTCCCCTTCATGAAGCATATGCATGCAATCGGCTCAATAACAAACATAGGCATTGCCGAAAAACAATACCTATGAAAAAAGCAATATATCCACCAAATATAACCGTTTGCTACAAGAATAATTCACTTAAAATTATATCACGGCGGCATATAAATGTCAAATATTTAATTAACCGTTGACAAGCGCATAAAGCTCTGAAATAACCTTATTTATATCCTTATTATATTCCGCATTTACCGTAACACCATCTGTATCTGTTATAAGCGTTATATCGTCGGAAATACCGGTAACGCCCGGCACTGTACCGTCAGCATTTGCAATATAATTTTGCTGTTGGAACGCTCTGTAATCCGTTGCGGAATCACCTATCTCCAGTTGAATATTTTTCCAATAAATATCACCTTCGCCATTTATCAATTTTTGAAAAGTAAGATTCACTTGTGTTGCCGAAATGGGAATTGTTCCTTCGACTGTACAGATGCCGCTTGAATACATCATCTCGCCGAACAAATAATTGGTTTCACCGTCAACGACATAGTCAATTCGCAGCCTGCACGGCTGATTTACGCTTCTTTCCAAATATGCCGACCCGAATATATTTATTCCCCTCGGGCAAGATTCGGTTATATCCACTGTGGTTGCAGAAGTAGTAGAATTACCGTCGGAAATGTCAACTAAATTCCTCCCGTACCTTTTCAGTGTCACACCCGAAAAATCGGTGATATAAGGTGTATATGAGGTGGCGGTTGAGCCGAGTTCAATTTGCAGTGTTGCTAATACCTCATTGATTTTAATTGTCGTTGTATCCAAATCTACATGATAAAGCCAGACCACAATATATCTGCTATTTATTCCACTTGTAGTAGTAATGCTTGAAGCAGTATTATTTTGCACTCTACCTGTGACAGTTACACCGATTGACGGTATATCATCTGTAAAAGCCACCGCAAAACGAGCTGTGAGCGTTTTAGATACCGTATAAGTCGCATTTGGGACGCAAGGAATATAAACGCTTCTGGTAGAACTTGCACCATTTATAACATTTTCTGCATCAGGATAGCCTATAATGATATTTGCATTATCTTTATCAAATAAATTCTTCCCGCTCACCTTAACTCCGAGTGTATGCTCATTCGGAGTTATGTCGGAAAGCCTTACCGCCTCGCCCGAAGCGCTGCCGCGAAGGGCACCCGAAAAGGAATTGTTCGCATATGTGCGCTCCGCCTTTAAAGCCTCAGCCACCGCCTTGCCGCTCTGTGCGTTTTCCGATGTCGGGGAATAGGCTCGGTCGGTAACAGCATCCTTTCCGGGGTCGCCTTTATCACCCTTGTCACCTTTGGCACCCACAGCTCCGGTATCGCCTTTATCTCCTTTATTGCCCTGCTCTCCTTTATCGCCCTTAAAGGCGCCGCTGTCGGCGTCCGATCTGACCGACTGCGCCAGCTGTTCCGCAGAATTCGCAATAGCTACCAGCTGCTCATATTCGGTGGGCGTAGGATCTGCGGGCGCCGCGCCCTCGCCGTAGCCGCTCGGCTTTACGCTTACCTGCGCAATCTGCGTTGTCGCGCGTTTATCGCCCGATACGCCGAAAACCGACACCGTAAAGGCGGGTGCCTTTATCACCTCATGCGGTATGCAGCACTCGTTCTCGCCCGTGCAAAGCTTGCCGTTTTCGTTAAGCACCACGCTGATTTTTGTTTCTCCGTTTGTGAATACTGCGGTTTTGGCAAAGCCGTCCCACTCAGCGGGGAAATTGAAGTGTATTTTTTCAAATAAAACGCTGTCGGCAACGGCAGTGCCGTATGTCACTATGCGGCCGCCGTCAAAAATATCAATATTTATCAATTTTATTCCTCCGTTGCGCCGCAAAAAGCCTTCGGGCAAATTGCCCTAACCTCTGCGCGGCGATTGTTTTTAGGTATCAAAACAGAGAGCTTTGGTTTCGCCCCTTCCTTTCCCGAAATTATTCCGATACTCATATTGGAGAAATAAAAATTCTAACCCGTTTGTAAACCCAAAGCGCAGAAATACCTAAAAAACGGACGCACGGAGGAACCGTGCGCCCGACAGGCAGCTGTAAGCTTTAAAATTTGTTTTTGGGTTTTAATTTTCCGCACAAAGCGAAACGGTCTTTTCGCACACACCGCAGTTATCGCTCATTGCAGTAAGTGTAAAGCTTTCCTGACCCTGCTTCGGCTTTATTGCAATGCGTATCTTACCCATATACATTTTGCGGTCGGTATTTGCGATGTTGTTATGGTCGCAGTTATCGGAGCCTGTGCCTATAATTTTTGCAGGAGCGGAAACTGAAAAACGGACATATTCAGCCGCGTCAGGCACGGTAAGACCGTTTTCATCAACGCATTCACAGGTAAACAGCGCTATATCGCTGCCGTTTGCGGTAAAATCATTATCCTGTGTAAGCTTTAACGCTGCGGGTCTGCCGGTAGTTACGCGCTTATCGCCGCATACCTCATTGCCGCCGATATAACCCTTTACTTCAAGCGTTCCCGGGATATATTCGACGCTCCACTCGCCGTGACCGTATTTCTCAATCTGCCGTTTGCCGAGCGTCTTACCGTTTAAGAAAAGCTCCAGCTCCTCGCAGTTGGTATAAACCGTAACAGGTATTTCCTTGCCCTCAAGTCCTTTAAAGTTCCAGTGCGGAACAATGTGCGCCATCGGGTCTTTAGTCCAATGCGATTTATTTTGATAAAACGCACCCTTTTTTTGCAGGAACAAATCAAGCGCACCCGAGCAGGAGCACACGCGCGGCCATGCCGCCTCTCCCCTGTGCTCAACCGCCGCCCACTGGTAGCAGCCAAACACATAAGAGCGCTCACGCAGAAATTTATAGGTTTTCTCGCGCCCTAAGAACCAGTCGTTTGTATCTCTGTCCTTATCCTGTATTCTGCCGGAAACGGCTGTATCAAAGTTCCAGTCGCGCGTAGTACCCGTAGCGCAGCATTCCGAAGCGAATATCGGCTTATCCGGGCGCATTTTATGAACCGCGTCGTAAATGCTTAGGTTATAGTTTATTCCTATAGCGTCACATTCATCATAAATTGTGGATTTATCGGGGGTCTTATCCTCAGCCGCAGTAATAGGTCTTGTATAGTCAAGCTTTCTTATCTGTGCGGCTATTGCTTTGTGCAGCCGTTTGCCCGTATCGGTTGTATGGAACGGCTCTTCGTTGCTTGTTGACCACATTATAACGCTCGGTCGGTTGCGGTCGCGCTTTATAAGTGAGTCAAGCTGCTCCATAGCCTCCTTCGTGCTTTCAAACCACCTTGCCTCGTCCATTACCAAAAAGCCCTGCTCGTCAAAGGCATCCATATAGCTTTCTGTTTGCTGATAATGGCTTGTGCGGTAGCCGTTAGCCCCCATTTCCTTCATAAGAGACACCTTGTATTTTGCTATGTTTTCGGGCACGGCAAGCCCTGTAAGCCCGAAATCCTGGTGCGAGCACACACCGTTTATAAAGGTGGGCTTTCCGTTTAAAAGCAAGCCCTTTTCGGCGCTTATTTCTACTGTTCTAAAGCCTATACGGGTAATGTTTTCATCAATTTCTTCACCGTTTAGCGTCAGCACGGTTTTAACAGTATAAAGATTGGGGTTATCACAGTCCCACAAAAGCGGGTTGCGGACCTCGGCGCTGTATTTTATAACGCCCTTATCGCGCAGCTCCACCGCGCCCTCGCCCGCGCCGACAGCCAAAACAGAGCCGTCCGCGCCGATAACGCGGCTTTCTGCGGTCACGGTTTTATTTTCATAATCGGTATTTACAACCGTGGTTTCAAAATTTATCTGCCAGCGGTTATCATCAAGTTTTTTATAGGGTGCGTACACACCCCATAAATCTATCGCAACAGGCTCTGTAACAGTCAGGTGAACATCACGGTATATTCCGCCGCCCTGATACCACCAGCCCTCAAAGCCCTCGGTGTTAACATATACCGCAATTACGTTTTCCTTATCGTAATAAACATAATCGGTAATATCTATTTCAAAGGTGTTATAAGCGGAAAAATTGTGGTACATAAGGCAGCCGTTTAAATATACGGTTGATTTTCCGGCAATACCGTCAAACCTTAAAAGCGCACGCCTGTTTTCGCTGCCCTCGGGCATATTGAAATGCTTTCTGTACCACGCGTTATCATAGTGCAGATAACCGAGAGCGCAGTTTTCGTTTTCGCTGTTATCCTGATACACCACATAATCATGCGGAAGATCTACCCATTCCCATTTTTCGGGATTTATCATTCTGCCGCCGTATGAATCGGGAGTGTCAGGGTAATTATATGCCGCAGGTCCCGACAATTTGCGCTCGGTTTTGCTTTGGGAATATATAAAGCCCTTATCCTGCGAGACAGGCTCAGCTATATCTCCCTTATGAAATATCCAGCCGCCGTTTAATATTATTTCCTTTCGCATATCGCACCTCTCATAAGATCGTTGGGGATCGCTTTTTCCCCTGCATTATAGCACCGCCCGCTTTAATTGTCCACCATTATTTTCATAAATTTCGTACTTTTCCGTAAACACCGTTTATTCGCTTCGTATCACGAGCTCCGCAGGCTTTATCGCCGCCCACATATTCTGCTTCCAAAGCATTTCGGCGGTTATTTTTATCTTGCCGGGGTTTGTTGTTGATTTTATAAGCACTGTTGCAATTCCCGCCTCGGCGCATATGGGGTTGGCTCCTATGCTGCTGTCCCCCACGATACTCCCTTCACCCGCCACAGTGAATTTTATCGGGTGGTTATCGCAGGAAAGCGGCACGACAGTACCGTCGTTATCAAGTAAAGAACACCGCACCGCCACTATATCGGAGCCATCCGCCTTAAGCGATATGCCCTCGTAATCGGCGTTCAGCATAAGTCTCATCGCTATACCGGGAGCTTTAACGCTTTGCTCCGCGACCGTTTCGCCGTTTACCAAAGCCTCCGCCCGCAAAACAGAGCGGGCGCGTCCCTTATATTTGCGCTTTACGTCACGAAAGGTAAAGGGCGGATGACTTACCCTCACGTCATCGGGGAATTGCTCACCTATAAGCGTGCCGTCAATATAAAGCCTCACCTTTTCGGCGTTTGAGTACACCGTTACATCCGGCGGACTCATCTCCGTCCACCAGCTTGCAATATAAAGTATATCGCCCGCCTTTTCCCTGTCCTGCTGGCTTTGCATGAAATAATACGAGAATTTGGGTATTCTGAAAAGATCCAAATGCCCGCCCCAGCAGGGGTTTATGTGATACCCGCGGTTATGCGAGATTCCCGGCCATACGCCGTAGCCGCAAAGCCGCTTATTATTCACCACATCGATATATTGACTGTTATTTTCCGTAAATGCGTCAAATCGGTGCAGCATGCGCTTTACCGCCTCGGTCATGGGAAAATCTCCCCAGCCGCGCGGGGTGCGCCATACCGCGTTCTGATCGCAGAAATTATCGGGGTTATCGCCGTATTCTCTTACCCATATAGGGCGCGGAACAGTATCGTTACGCTCAATAAGACCGTATTTTTCCATTCCGTTGCCGAGCATTCCGGGGTCGTATTCGCAATATGCTATATCGGTAGGGCCGTAATCGGACGCGGTATAGCACGGAGAGTGCGGAAACTCCTCATGCACCGTATCGTGAAATGCCTTTTGAATTTCAAAGCTCATTTGCGATTCGTTTAAAACAGGCTCCCAAAACAGAACGGCGGGATTGTTGCGCTGCCACCTTACAATATCCCGCATATTCCGAACAGCCCGCTCCAAAAACAGTCCCGGCTTGCAGAACTGCCACCCCGGGTTGCAGGCTATTACCGTCATTCCGAGGCGGTTGCACGCGCTTAAAAAATCCGTGCCGAAGGGATAATGCGAGCGAATATTATCAAACCCCGCTTTTTTCAGCTTTATTATATCCCGCCTTAAAAGGCTTGTGGGCACGGCGTTTCCGATATACGGCCATGTTTGGTGATAATTGGCGCTGTTGAATCTTCTCGGCTTGCCGTTGAATATAACGCCGTCGTTTACAGTAAAGACATAATCCCGTATTCCTATTTCGGTATTATCGAAGTAAACGCGCTCGTCGTTTATAAGCAGCGAAACTTCAAGCGTATAAAGCGACGGGCTTTCCGGGCTCCAAAGGCTCGGGCTGCATACCCGAAGCTCCGTTTCAATATATTCGCAGCAACCCGCGTTCAGGCGGCTGTTCAGCCCGGTTCCGGCGATTTTTTTACCGTCGGGCGAAATAATGGCAATAACGGCACTGTAATTTTTCATTTTCGGGTATTCGTTTTTTATATGCGCCCTTATATGAATATCGGCACTGCTTTTTGAAACGTCTGTATACCAAACAAAAATTCCGCCGCCGCCAACCTCGTTTGCAAGAATAGGGTCGGTTATGTATAACGGCTCGCACACGGTCAGGGTCGCGCTTCTGTAAAGCCCGCCGTCGTAGGAAAAATCAAGTCCGTCCTGCGGTTTTCCCGGGGGTATGAGCGGGTCGTCGGAATTATCAAGCGTTATGGCTATTTCGTTTTCCCTGCCGTATTCGGTAATATCGGTTATATCGGTCACAAAGGGCGTGTATCCGCAAAAGTGACGGCTCACTTCAGTGCCGTTAATATAAAGCACCGATTTACCCATAGCCCCTTCAAATCTCAAAAACAGCTTTTTTCCCTTGTATTCGGGCGGCACAAAAAAGCTTTTGACATATTTACAGACTCCCTGAAAATTCCTGCAGCCGCTTGAATTTGCGGGGGTCAGCTTTACGCTGTGCGGCAGGCACACCTGCTCGGGCGCAGTCATTCCGTTTTCCTCCGCTCTTGAAAACGACCAATTTTTATTTAAAAGTATAACTCTTTTTTCCACAATCATTCCCCTTGAAAGTTTAATGCTCAGACAATACAATCAGGCTACAGTAAAATAGGCAGAGAGGCGTCAACCCTCGGCATTTCCTTAAGATATTTTTTCAGCATTTCCGGCTTAAAGCCGTTGTTTTCTATTATTTCTTTGTAAAAATATGCACTGGGCTTAGGTATACGCTTAAAGTTATTCTCTTTATCAACGCTCACAAGCCCGAAACGCGGTATGAAGGTCCACCATTCGTAATTATCGAGCAGCGACCAATAAAGATAACCCCTCACATCAACCCCCGCCTTTATCGCCTCGCTCAGGGCGCAAAGGTACTCGGTAAGATAAACTATTCTGAAATCATCGTTATCGCACGAGCAGCCGTTTTCGGTTATATAAACCGGCTTATCCATAAGCCTTGTCAGGTTATGAATCATACACTCGGGAAAAAACTCATCCAAATAAAAATGCATAGGCAGCATTCTGGTTTCGGTGAATGGGTAACGCTTGCTCGAAAAATTCGCCTTGCGTGCGTCAACCATTTCACGCGTGTAAAGGTTTATCGACCAAAAATCCGCGGTATTTTTAATTTCCTTATCAAATACAGCGTCCTTTCCGGGAACTACCAGCTCGCCGGTGCGCATAGCGTGAAAGAAAAATTCATGGTCAACTGCGTCCTTATAATGCTGAACGGCAAGGTCAAACGGGTCGTTCTGCCGCTTGCCGTAATACTGAACAAGCGCGTGCGCAGAGCTTACGGGCTTATTTGAATACTGCTTTATAATGTGATAGCCGCGTGCATGGTATAAAACGCTGTTGAATTTATGGGTGAGCTGCTTTTCGGAAAGTCCCAAATTAAATTCGTTTATAACATTCCAAAAGTCAACATACGGAGAAATCTGCGGTAAAATATAATTTAAATACCTTTCAAAGTATTTCATGTTATCGAGCGACTGAAAATCGCCCTTATCCGCAAACCATTTCGGCACGGAGAAATGCACCAGCGTTACAAAGGTTTTAAGTCCTTTTTCCTTAAGCAGTGCCAGCTCCCTTACATAATGCTCGGCAGCCTCCTTGCAAAACTCGCCCTCGTGCGGCTCAATGCGCGCCCATTCAACGCCCATTCTGAACGCCCTGTGACCGAGGTCTGTCAGCAGCTCGGCGTCCTCCTCCACCATATTGTAATGGTTGCAGGCTTTACCCGACGCCTCGCCGTTCCAGCCGGCAGCAACCTTTTTCTGCTCGTTGTACCAGTTGCTTGAATAAATGTTATCGCCCTCTATTTGGTGAGCGGCGGTTGAGCTGCCCCAAAGAAAGCCATCGGGGAAATCAAAGCCTTTTATATTAAAAACGTCTGTCATAATTTCTTGCCCTTTCCGATATTTATGTAATTTTTAGCCTGTTATACCCACGCGGTCTATGCTCTTTACAAATTTCCGCTGCAAAACAAGATAAACCAAAAGCAGCGGGAGAATGAACATAAAGCAGGCGGCGCACTTTGTGGAGATCGCCGGATAGCCGTCCCATATTTTCTGAACCGTAAGCAGATTTTTTATATCGTAGATCTTAACCGCCAGCGGGAAATTATCCGATAGATACATTATTGCCAGGTAATAATCGTTCCAATGCCACACGAGCGCGAAAATCGTAACGGTTGTAAAAACAACCGAGGAGGACGGCACGGCTATTGAGAAAAATGTTTTGAAAAGCCCTGCGCCGTCTATCCAGGCCGCTTCCTCAAGCTCGCCCGGCAGACCTTTGAAAAACTGAATGTAAATATATATAAGCACGCCCGAGCGCAGACCTACTCCGAACAGCGACGGCAGATAAAAGGTCATTGGCGTTCCGAGAATATTCACCCGCAGATCGACTCCCGTAAGCTTATTTAACAGCCCGAATATTCCGAGAATATCAAGCTTTGAGTAGTTCATCATCATAGGAACAACTATCATCTGCGAGGGAATGAGAATAAGCAATATTAGAAGGGCGTTAAATACTCCCTTGCCGCGCGCCTTAAATCGCGCCATACCGTAGGCTATAAAGGAGCACATAAGTATTTCTATTGCCGCGGAAACGCACTCATAAAGCAGGGTCGATTTAAAGGCGTTCCAATAATCGATCGTTTGCGCCGCCGTTTTGTAATACTTAAAGGTTATTTCCTTGGGAATATAAATAACACTGCGGTCAAGATACCCCGCCGGAGTTTTTACCGAGGAGGAAATCATATATATGACCGGGTAAATTACAAGATATCCTATGGCTATAAGCAGCGCCAGCCTGAAAAGCGAATAAAGAAAGCTCTTTGACCGTGCCGCCGCTTTTTTTGAACTGCAGCTTTTTAACCTGTTCATACTCATTCCCACCTGTTCATACAAAGCTTTTTATATAGCCCGAGCAGCAGCGCGATGGCCGCGCCCACAACCGCAAAATAGCTCCAAAGCATTGCGGAGCTTTCACCGTAAAACTGCGATTGCATAAAGCTGTAAGCAAGATCCATTATAGGATTGGTGGAATCGGTTACCAGCTCTACCGCCGTAAATACCGAAACCAGCAATATAACGCGCGAAAGCATGGGCAGAGTTATAAACCAAAATTCCTCCCATTTTGTAGCGCCCTCAACCTTTGAAACCTCATAAAGCAGCGAGGGGATCGCCTGCATACCCGCAATAAACAGAACGGTCTGGATTCCGCAGTTCCAAATAAGCCCCGTTATTCCGTCGATTATCTTGGTGAAATACGCACTCATTTGCGCCGGCAGACCTATGCTGTCCACAAGCTCCGTTACATTGAACATTTCCATCGCTATGCTTTCATCCTGCTGCATACTTGAAAGCCCCGAGGCAGTTGAAGAAAGTATGGTTTTCAAAACCGCTCCGCTCGCTATTATGACCGGCAGGAAATACAGCGCGCGGAAGAATATTCTGCCCTTAAAGTCCTGATTAAGCATAAGCGCCAAAATAAGGCTCAATATAAGAATTATGGGGAAGGAATATGCAAACTTGATGAACGCCTGCGCAATGTAATCGGTGTAATCCGCGTTTTCGGCAAATATGTATTTAAAGTTTTTAAGGCCCTGAAATTGCAGCGCCACCCCGCCGCTCAACAGCTTAACCGAACAAAAGGAATAAATGAGTGACTGAACTATAGGGAGAATGAAAAACAAAACAAGCCCTATTGCCCACGGAGTTACGCATATCCAAAAATATTTTGCTTTCAGTGTCGTAATTCCGCAATTGCGTTTTACCTTCATTTCTTCTCCCCCTTTGTGAAAATATACGAGCCGGCGGCAACCTCGCCCGCCTCGCTTGTAAGCCTCGTCGAGCCGTAATTTACATAAACGGCGGTTCCGTTATCAAACTCTGTTTTGCGAAGCCCGTTTTCAAGAATTTTATGCGATATGATTTTTGCGTTTTTAATGCTTTCAAAGTAAGCGTTATAGGCGGCAACCGTTTCATAAATTCCGCCATCCAGCCCCGAAAACACCGTGCTGTGGTAAAGTGTCTGCTTGGCTGTCATAAGCGATTTATCATACCGTGCGGTCAGCGTGTAGCTAAGCCCACAGCCCGCCTCGGCGGCGCGCAGAACGGCGGTTTTCGGCTCAACCGAGAGATTTACGGCGTCCGCCGTCATCGGCACATAGCCCTTGAAGACAATTTCGTAAAACGGTATATCCGCCGTAAACAAATCGTTTTCAGCCGATTGCGTGGGCGCGCAGGTAATAAGCGATGAATAAACCGCCGAATATGCGTTTGCGTTATCGCCGAGCAGCTTCAGCCCGCTTCTGCGGCATTTCTCCGCAATGGCGGCGTAATCCGCCGCGAAGCCCGATTTCACATAATACTTTCTGTCGGCGTAATCGGAATACGCGCCGGCAGATGCGGTATTAAAGGATAAACCGTCAAGCCCCAGTTTTTTCACCGTATCCGCCGATTTTTCACCTGCCGAAGCAAGCTTTTCGCGCATTATGAAATATTCCTTATTTGCATATCCGTTTCCCGTGCCGAATTCGGTTTTATAGCGCAGCGCCCTCTGCCCCACTGGGGTTACGGCGTAATCGAACATTTTTCTTATTCCGCCGCCCGAGCGCGCAAAGTAGACTATATCAAAATCAAAATAAAGCGGTGAATTTATACTTTCGCAAAATTCCGCAAGCGATTTCAGCTGCTTTTTACCGCCGACGGTCGCGGCAACCTTATAACCGCCGCCTATCCTATCGGTATCGATGCCCGATTCGCCGTATCCCACAAGCTGAACCGCCGGAGAAATACTGGTTTTACCGTGAATTTTTTCCACAATATTTTCGGCTTCCTTAAGCGATGTGGTTACAAACAGCTTGTTATACGGCACGCCCAGCGCCTGTGCGGAAACATGAGTTCCGCCTATAAGCTTAAGGCTCAATGCGGTGTCCCCGGTTGTTTCTTTAAGCCCGTATTTTTCCGCAAGGTATTTTCGGTATCTGTCAGCCATGCCGATATAATTTGCATTTTTGCCGGCAAGCGGATAATAGCTTACCGAAAGCTTTGACGATACGGTGTTTTTTGAATATGTGTTTGAGAAAAATCCCCTTATCTGAAAAGCCGCGTAAGCCGATGAATAGCCGTAGCTTGTGTTGCCCACATTGCACTCTATGCTGGCACATTCGGCACCGTCCTCAATAATGCCGCAAACTGCGTCCGCTCCGGTTTTCGCCCCGAATACGGGTAGTCTTACAGGCTCGGTATTATTTACATTGCCGCTTTTTATGCTTTCCGAAACAAGGTCGGTGCCGTAAACGGGATATGAAGCGGTGTAGCTTGTATCGGCCGACCAATCGCGCGGGTAAATAAGCGCGCCGCTGCCCGAGGGCACAAAGAGATAATCCTCCTGCGCGGTGTTTTCAGCCGAGGCAAAAAACGGCGATAGGATAATTCTGTAAATATATTCCTCGTTCTCGGTTATTTTATTTGGGTCTACCGAAATATTCATCCCGTCTGCCAAAAGCGTATATTTCACCGGAACGGAAATTTCCTGCTTTGAAAAATAATAGGTTATTTCAAGCCCGTCTTTCAGCTGTTCAATTGCATAGTCGCCCTTTTTAAGACTGCCGGTGTAAGCATATAAAAGCTCAATTTGCAGCGTTTCCGGGTCAACATATTCCAGCGTCAGCGGGGTTTCGGTGTGCGGGTGGTTGTTTTCTTCAAAGCCGTCCTCATCGTAGCGCAGCTCCTGTAAGCCCGACGGCAAGGTTGACCACACTCTGCCGCTGCGCTTATCCGTAAGCAAAACCCTGTAATGCTCGCTGTCCCACGAAAGCGAATAGCTTTCGTTTTCTGCCGCGGTAAAGCTTTGGGACAGCTTTTTTTCGTGCTTGGAATTAAAGCGCTTTACGGCACTTTTTTCTCCCCCGCAGGCACAAAGTGCCGCCGAGAGGGAAAGCACTGTTATAAAAGCAATAATTTTTTTAAACATTCTTTTCCCTCCCGTTACCTGAAGAATATTTCGCGGATTATTGTGCCGGCAAAGCTTACTGCCTGCTGCAAAAGCAAAACGGTAAGTATGCCTATGAATATAACTATCAGCATTCCGAGTATCGTCATAACCGCTATGCCTACAAATCTCCCGAACGATATATCGTGAATTATTACAGAGCCTACTATAACCATAAACACCGCAAGCAGCTCTGTAAATACAAGGAATATGGTGAGAAACTCGCCCTCGGTAAGATTAAGCATATGCGAGAAAACTATATACACCGTATTGCCTATAACCACCGGAAACAGGCTGTAGGTTATAACAAGATAGATTTCCCTGAACTTGCCTATTCCGCCGAACAAAGTGGCTATTGCCCAGTTCGTTACGCTCCAAAGAATAACAAAGCCTATTGTTCTTGCAAAAACAAGCAGCGAGTTTATGCTGTTTTCAGAAAGCGGGCGGAAAAGAAAACCGCTTGAGGTGGTTTTTAAAATCATTGTTATATAAAACGCCGCCATAACCGCCGTGCCCGCAATTACAGACCCGCACTTGCCGCGCTTTATATCGCCGAAAACTACTGCCGGGTGCATAGGCGCGCGAATAACGCTTTTAATCTCGTTGTTTTTAATAAGCACAAACCGCCGCTTTTTCGCATACACGCATACAGCAGTCACTGCCGCAATCAAACCGGCAAGCAGGGTTAAAAGCCAATTGAAATTAGCCTTTAGCCAATCCTTACGCAGGTAATCAAACGCCTGACTGTAAAGCTTTTTGGACATACCCTTTTTTGAGTACTCAAGCGCCGCCTTATAATCCTTTTCCTGCATAGCGGATTTTGCAAGAATATAATACGCCGATATATTTCCGCTGTCGCAATCAAGTATTTTGCGGCAAAGCTCGCCGGTTTTGTCGTAATCGCCGTTTATATCAAGCTTATCCGCCCCTTTTAACAGCTTACCGTATTCGGTAACGTTGAAAACCGTTATATCAAGGTCGTGGCTGTCTATCGCGACTATTCTGTCGCCGCCGTCAAGCAAATCTATTCCGGCAATGCCCGAAAATGTGCCCTTCTGGTCGCCCTTTCCCGCGCCGCCGCCGAAAGCGGCAAGCATAAACAGATCCCTGTCATACAGGTATATTCTGCCGTAGGAAATATCATAGCAATATATAAACCCGCTGTCATCAACGGCTATTCCCGCAATATTCGGCGTAAGCTGCTTGTTATCCACCGTTCCCACATAATAATCGCCGAAGGTTGTATCCTCCGAATCCAGTATATTTGCCCCGCCCGGGCTTAACTGCCTTATTTGCCCGGTTTGCAGCGTCTGCGAGGTTTTACCCGTAGCGGTATAAATGAAATTATCCTTATCCGCATAAAGGTCGGTAAACTGGTACGGCAATCTGCTTGCCGAAGCCGAACGCTTGGCATTGGTAGAGGTGAGCTTTTTCCACATTTTCGCAATAAACTGCGTAACCGTGTTTTTAACGCTGTTAGCGCCGTAAAAGCCTAAAAATTTGCCTGACGGAGCATAAAGTATGGCGCCGTAGTAAGAGCCGTCACTTAAAACATATGTATATCCCGCCGAATCCACCGTAACCTTTATCGGCTGGTACATAAAGTCATCGGGAATAAGGGAGGATTCAGGCAAAAGAATCTCATTTACACAGCTGCTGCCGTTGCAGACAAGCACTCTGCCCGCCTTTGTATCGGCAATATAAATTCTGCCGTCGGTGTGAACATAAACGCCCTTTGCCTCCTCAAAGCGGGTGCGGCTGCCGTCCGGCATAGTTATTTCCTTTATCTCGTTTTTTACGGTGTAGCTTTTGCCGTCGATTATAATAAGGCGCGAGCCCTTGCCGTCCAAAATATAAATATCACCGTTTTTATCGGTGCATACATCGTTAAGCTCGCTGAACGCCTCAATTCCCAGCTTTCCCGAATTAAGCACCCTTTCAACACTGTAAACCGCGTTTACGGGCTGCGCGCTGCAGCTGTCCGAAACAACATAATTATGGGTATAATAGGGTATTTCGGCACTGTCGCCTTCGGGCGAGACCGCCGACGCGGGAACAGTCGCCAAAACGGATAGAGCCATAAAAATACAAAGTAACAAACACGCTGTTTTTTTCATAAGCTCCTCCTATTCCTTTATTCCCGCGCTGTTCATAGATTCAAGAACATTGCTTTGCGATATCATATAAACCAATATGGGAGGCAGCATCATAATAACGGTAACAGCCATTGCGCTGCCCGCTCTTGCTATGCCGCCTGCGGTTATCTGGGTCATAATAGCCGGCAGAGTTTTCAGCGCCTCGCTGAAAATAGTGCCGCCCGGCACTCCCGACCATACATCCCTGAAGGCAAAGAGGGTCAGCGTCATACAGCAGGGCTTAACCATGGGGAAAACAATTTCCCAAAAGGTCCTGAAATAGCCCGCGCCGTCTATACGGGCGGCTTCAAGCAGCGCGTCGGGAACGCTGCCCTCCATGTACTGCTTCATAAGGAAAACACCCATGGTAGAGGCGAGATACGGCAGAACATACACCCAGTAGGTGTCTATCATTTTCAAATATGAAAATATAAGGTACTGCGGTATTGCAAGGGTAAAGGCATTGAAAAGCAGGGCGTACTGAATTGATTTGAAAATCAGCTTTTTCCCTTTAATATGCGATTTTGTAAGCACAAACGCCGCCATGGTTGATATAAAAACATACAGGACCGTTGTAACAAACGAAATAAAAACGCTGTTGAAAATATACCTTGAAAGCGGTATGCGAAGATTGGAAAGCAGCCCGGGCAGCGCAAGGTAATTCTGCGCGGTAGGTCTTGTAACCAAAAACCGCGGCGGGAAAATCATAAGCTCATCAAGCGGCTTAAACGAGGTTGTTATGCAGTAAATAAGCGGCAAAACCGAGAAAATTCCGAACAGCAGCAAAAAAACCACATAAACCACATTGCCCACCCTTGAGCGGGTATACCTTTTGCTTTGAGAAACAGAGCCTGAGCAGCGTAAAGCCAGGCGCTTATATTTTTTTTGCTTTGAAGCTGTGTTTGTCATATTAAGCGCCTCACTTTCCTACCCTGTTTATAAGCTTTGCAATAGCCGCCCGCGTAAGCATCATAAGCGCAAACAGAAAAACGGATATTGCGGAAGCATATCCCATTTCATAGCGTACCGTTCCCGCATCGGCAAGGTAAGATACTACCGTATCAACCGAGTTTGAAACAGACGGATAGCCAGCCAAAGCAATAGGCAGCTGGCTTATTGAAAAGGATGAGGCTATCTGCATTACCGCACTGAACAGCAGTATATGCTGCATTGAGGGAAGCGTAATATACCAAAGCTCCTGCCAGCGGTTGCGTATTCCGTCAATCGCACCCGCCTCGTACATTTCGGCGTTAACATTTTGCAAGCCGGAAATATTTGCAAGAAAGCCCACTCCCATGCTCATCCACAGCTGAACAACAATTATTATAGGGGTGACATACGCCGCGTCCTTCAGCCAGTTTATCGGCTCGGTTATAAAACCAGCCGATAAAAGCAGACTGTTCATATAGCCGTAGCTGTCGCTCGAAAACGCCACCTGCCAAATGAAATATGCGTTGCCCACAAGCGCGGGGCAATAAAACATAAAAGAAAGCAATGTTCGCATAAAGGGCTTAAATTCATTTAAAAACCAGGCAAGCACAAAGGAAAGCGCAAAGCCCACAGGCCCCGTTATAAGGGCTAAAACCAGTGTGTTTTTAACTATGGTTACAAAAACCTCATCGTCAAAAAACATACGGAAGTAATTTGTAAAGCCAATAAACCTCGGTGCGGAAACCATATCAAAATCAAACAGGCTCAGCATGACCGACGCCGCTATTGGAATAATGAGAAACAGTATAAACAAGAGTATAAACGGCGCAATCATTATGTAACAGGGTAAATTTTCCTTAAAACTCTCCTGCGGAGAAGCCGCCTTTTTTAGTAACCTTTTTGAATTCATCAAGCCTTCTCCCCCCTGTATTGCTCAACCTTGCGCTCTATTTCGTTGTTCGCTATATCCGACCATTTCATAAGCGCGTCCTTCGGAGATTCGCCGCCGTTTACAACGCTCCAGAAGGCCTGGTCAACCGCGCGCGATACATAATAGCTGCCCGGCACTTCGGGAATTTCCTTTATTTGCGCCCGCTGCTCCTTTAAAATTTTAAGGTCGCCGGCAGACCATACCATCTGTTCAAACGCCTCGTTCGTTGCCGTTGCGGTTCTTGAAACCGTCCCGAGAATCGACTCAACGTTGTTGTTATATTTAAGCTGCGTATCAGCACGCGTCCACCATTTAAGGAACTCCCATGCGCCCTCTTTATTTTTTGAGGCTGATAAAATTCCGCAGCCCGTTCCCGCGCCCGAAACGGTGCGGTCAATCGTTCCGTCAGCATGGCGTGTACCGGGAACCATCGCTACCGCCCACCTGCCGTCAATTTCGGGTGCCGCCTGCTTAAGCGTGGTGTACTGTGTGTAAACCTCTATGCCCAGCGGCATTGTGCCTATTCTGAAACGGTTGTAAAAGTTAGCAGTGGTTGGCATTTTATATTTGGTATACATTTCGCTCCAATATGTAAATGCTTTAAGCGAAAGCTTTGAATCAAGAGTGCAGCTGTTAAGCTCCTTATTATAAAGCTCGGCGCCGTTTTGCTGCAATATAGAGGCGAAAAGATTAAGCCCGCCCACACCGGTATTAACGGTTGTTGAGGCTGTTATTTGAGTATACGGAATCCACGATGCCATATTGTTTCTTTGCAAAACTGCGGTAACCGCAAGAAAATCATCCCATGTTTCGGGAGCTTTCAGCTCTAAAACCTTGAAAATATCCGTCCTGTAAAACATAAGATAAAACGACTGCGTATCGGGCAAAGCGTAAATGCCGTTTTCATAGGTGTACGGCACCGCCGAGGTTTCACCGAAACGCGTGGCAACCTCGCTGTAATCGGAAAATCCGGTAAGATCCACCAAAGAGCCGCGCATGGCAAGGTTTACCGGCTCGGTTCTTGCAAGGTGCAATGATAAATCGGGCGCATTTCCCGAAAGAATACCGTTAATAAGCGAAGCGTTTGTAAGCTCCAGGCGAACGTTTATCCCGGTTTTGGGCGTAAAGCTTTCTTCTATAAGCGAGTTCAGCACCATTGCCTGGTCTCTGCCCCAGTTGACCCATATTTTAAGCTGCCCGCCGCCCTTGCCGCCTGATTTGTAATCATCCGTAAAGGATATTAAAAACCGCTTGACCCCAAAGGAAATACGGTGCAATAAGCTCGGCATATCTATTTCATAGCCGCTGCCGCAGGGGACGAATATAAGCCTGTCTATTCCGAGCGGCATAGCCTGCATATCGTAAAGCCATGAGCTTACCGTTGTGTAGTTGTTGTAATAATCCTTAACATAGTTTTGCGCGGTGTAGGGGTTATCACGCATTGACTTCAAAACCCGCGCCATATTTTTAATCGAGGTTATAAGCGAGGTAGTCTCATTCCCCGAAAGCCTTTTCATATCCTCAGCCAGCGTATTGCACTGCTCATAATATTTATTAAGAGTATCGTTAAAGCCGTCTATCTGCTTGAAAAGGTCATAGTCGCGCGAGGAATCGGGCGAATCGCCGGTTATCATTGTTATTTGCAAATAAAGGTTGCCCAGCCCCTCGGTTATAGCCTTAAGCCTGCGGTAATACTCGGCGGTGGGACCCATGGTCGCCGACATGGAAAGCGTATGCTCACCCTTATCAAGCCATATGTAATAGGGGTTGCCGCTGTCATCCGCAAAAGCGCCGCGTTTCCATGAGGTTCCGTAGTAAAATTTCATTTCGGCGGCTTCCGCAAAGGGAATTTTGCCGTCAATTTTCATTCTGCGGTAGGAATATCCGTTTACGGTCTGATCCTGCTTATAAATATATCTTAAATCGTAATATCCCGCCGTTTCAACCTCAAAGCGCCATACCGCTTCCTCTCCGGGGGTCTTCCAGCTTGTAAGCCCGATGTAGTTTATAAACTGCTTTTCCGCGCTTGAGGGGCTTATTGCGGGCGAGGAGGTATCCGACTTTGAAACAATGGAGCGATTGCTCTTTCTTTCCGCGCTTTCGCCCTCGATAACAATAGGCTCTGCCGATATGCTTTCGGCTTTATCGGCATTCTTCGTTTCACTATAGCTTATCGGCACCGCGGGGGCTTTAAGCCTGATTTCCGCTATGGCAAGACTCTCGCTTAAATTTCCGATTTTAAGCGTATGGCTGCCCTCTGTCAGCAAAAATCTGTACGGATCGTTTTCCGCTCCCGTCTCATCGAATACCGAAACCGAAACAAAATCGTTATAATCCACCTGCTCGGGCGTATACTGATCTCCGTTTTTATCTTCTCTTATCTTCCCGCTGTCCTTATAATAATGCGGCAGCTTAAGGCTGCCTGCCTCTGTAAAAGGCGAAGCGCCGTCCAGTCTTAAGGAAAGCTCAATCTCCCCGCCGTTTTCCCTGAGCGGAAGATATGTAATGCAAAGCTCGTAAAGAGCGTTTTTCGGCACGGTGACCGAATACTCCGCTTCTCCGCTTTCGGATACGGTTTTCACACCTCCGCGCCCGTTCAGCGTTTCACTGCCGCCGGGCAGCAAAATATCCTTTTCGGCAAGCGGAGCATCACTGTTATTTTCCTTATACATCATATAGCCGTTTTCGTCGGTGCTGTAATAAACGGCAGAGGAAGTGCCGCCATCCGTCCCCTTTGCCGCCGTCGGTAGCGCCGCAGCGATAACACCTATAAGCAAAACAACAGTAATTATGCCCGAAATGCCCCGCGTAAGCCTTCGTTGCTTCATTATATCT
This sequence comes from uncultured Oscillospiraceae bacterium, assembly GCA_900549055.1. Taxonomy (GTDB): domain Bacteria; phylum Bacillota; class Clostridia; order Oscillospirales; family Acutalibacteraceae; genus UBA737. The sequence goes on along the minus strand of URNB01000002.1, from coordinate 14,764 downwards.
CAACCTCCTGCGTCAGTTGCGGCTACTTATCAAGCAACAGCATTGTATCCTTAACCGAACGGCTCTGATACAACCGCACATAATCAACCGTATAGTCTATGCCGTTGAAGCTGTCTTCATCAAGCCACATTGAATCGTTTCCCCACGGAACATTTTCCGGAGTTGAAAGCCCTATGCCTATAATAACATCCATAGGCGCATGAATTGCCGCCTCGGTAAGCCCGTTTTCAAGCTTATCCCACAGGCTTTGCGTTAAATCGTAGGTGATATAAGGCTCGTTGTCAATATACATCGTCATTTCCCGCGGCGTCCATAAAAAGCCGTAAATATGGTACTCATTTGAAAGATTTTCGGTATTTTCGTAGGTGTAGTACCGCTTTCCGCTGTGCCTCGGCGCCTGAACATGATAGCTGTCCCTTATAGCGTTATCCCACCGCCACAAATGCAGATTCGGAGTAACGCGCTCGCGGGCGGTATTGTGGATTTCAAAAACATCCACCTCCGCAAGGCAGCCGCCGAACAGCTTATCGTAATTAAAATATTTCTGGGCTATAGGCTGAAGCGTTTGCAGCCATAAGGAATGCCACACGCCCGGAATAAAGCTCATTTTCGCCCGCATTTCAAGATAACCGTACCTGTACGCCATGGTATTTGCCGTTTTTACCCCATATGCCGCGGCATACTTAATATCCGCATTATCGGGGTCGTTATAAGGCTTTATCCGCATTTGCAGCTTTCCGCCTTTGACGCGCCGAAGCCCTTCGCTTTCCGTGCGTATCATGGAGGAGAGAGTGCCGCCGTGATTATCCCATTTGGCGGTATCAAGTGTGCCAGAGTTAAATTCATCGCCCCAGGTATAGCTGTAGCCGTTTTGCAAAAGCTCCGCCGCATATTCCGATGTGTCGGTAATAATAAGCGGCTTATCTCCGAGCAGAAGTCTGCGCAGCACCGCCGTATCCCCCGCGCCTATAACGGTGTCCGAATCAAGGTCTGCCGCAGTCTTGCTTATATCGCCGCCCGCACCCGCACAATACTTTTTAAGAATAATCAGATCCAAAATATCAATATTGCCGTCGGCGTTTACATCCCCCGACTCGGGCATAGTGTCGGTAAGCCCTATTGTAACCTTATCAACGCAAAGGATAAAATCCTTATCCTTAACCGATTCATCATAAAAGCTTAAGCCGAAGCTGCCCCAATGCTCTGAGCCTGTGCAGCGGTTTACCGCCGAAAACGAAACGGTTTTCCATTCATCGGTTTCCGAAAGCACGTACCCGCCGTTTTCAATTCCGCATTCAATAAGGGAGGCGGAGCCGGTCGCGCGATACCCCGTATGCATCATTTTTATCGGAAGCAAGCCGTATACGCCCTCGGCAAATTCAAGTCTGTAGCGCACGGTTATATAATATTTCGTATCCTGCGCCGGTGCGAAAATATCGGAGTACGGAGTACGGTTGTTGTAATACTCGCCCGCCGCCGCTTCATTTACGATCATTTTAAGACCGCTATCGGCGGTGTAGGGGTATTTGCCGAGTGTGAAAGCTTCAGCGACACCGCTTTTTGTAAGCCTTATGTATTTATTTTCGCCTTCCGCGCATACCTCCCAGCTTGAATATGCGGTATTCTGCATTAAGCGGTTGCCGTTTTCTTTTTGGGAGTCATTGGTATAATTGCCGAAATCAATTTCCATATGCTCCGATTCGGGAGCTCGCTCAACCGTGACGCTTCTTATGTCAAAGGTGAGCCCGCCGTTCAAGCTGTCCGAAGAGGTGAGCGAAATACCTATATTCGCTTTTTCGGGGCTTTCAAAGTCCTTCGGTACGGTTATGGCCGCCGATGATTTCCGCCACTGCGATATTTCCGTATTTTTTCTCAAAACGGTTATTCGGGAATTGAATTCCGCGCTGTAAGCGGCGGTGCTGCCGTTTTTCAAAAGCGTTGCTTCAAGAAAGACCTCGCTGTCGGCACTTTGTGAATAGCGGTATTCAACCGTGACGGTATAAGCCTTACCGGCGGTCAGCCCTATTTTGCTGCTGTCTGTCCAGTCGGGCGTTCCCGCAGGACAAACCGAAACCGCCGCCGGAACGGTTTTTAGGTCGTACCATTTGGCTGAAAAGCGGAGGTATACCCCATCGTCGGTCTGCTTTGTCCACTCGCCGTTTTTTAAGCCGCCCGACTCATAATTGATAACAAAGTCCTCAAAAGTATAAGCGGTACCGGCATATTCTGCCGATACCGTAATCGGAGCGGCGGAAAAAGCCGAAAAGAATACCGTAAGAGCCGTTAAAAAGCCCGCCGTTTTAATTTTCACCCTGCATTTCTTCCTTTCCGCCCCGTGAGTTTAAATTAATGTCTACTGAATAATTGCATTAGCAAATGCAATTATATAAAATCGAGTTAAAATCTCGATTTTATGGGTCAAAACCTTTGTTTTGACCGTCAGTATCCATTGATTGTCGCCTGATTTTAAAAAGAATCAAAATGTGATTCTTTTTAAAGTGCAAGGTTTTTTCGCAAAATTGCGCAAAAACCTTGCACCTGAACAATTCAAAAGTTTACACCAACATGCTTGGTTAAGGTACTTTTGAATTGTTCAGCAGGCATTAAATTCAGCCTATAAGCTGTCTGCGTAAAAGCGCAAGATCGCCGGAATCCACAACGCCGTCAAAATCGAGATCGGCTCTTGCACTGTTTATTTCGTCGGTCATGCCCGCAGAGTACCGTTTGATACGCACCAGGTCGCGAATATCTATCTCGTTGTTGCCGTCCGCGTCGCCGTACATCGGGTTGGTAGAGCTTATGGTGACCTCGTCAACGCAAAGCTCAAAATTGCGGTCTGTAACCGTCTCGTCGTAAAATCCCAAGCCGAAGCAGTTCCAGTCCTCGCTGTCGGTGCACTTGTTTGTCGCAGAAAAGGCTACTGTCTTCCATCCGTCGGCTTCGGCAAGAGTCACGCCGTTGTTTTCGATACCGCACTCGCAAAGCGCCTGCGATGCTGTATTCAGCTTGCCGGTATGCAGCATTTTCACAGGGACTGTGCCACCCGCACCATCGGTGAATTTCAGCTTGTAGCGCAGCTTTATGAAATATTCCGTATTGTCCTTCAGAACAAACGCGTCCTTCAGCGGCGCTTCATAGCCGTACCAGCCGACATTACCCGCCTGATTGCATATAAGATTAAAGCCGTCGTCCGCTTCGTACTGCCACTGCCCGGGTTTAAAATCCTGCGCGGCTCCGGTCTTTTCAAGCTTTAAATACCTGTTTCCGCTTTCCTCGGTTACCGAAGTCCAGTTTGAAAACGGTGTATTCTGAACAACGCAGTTAGAGCCGTAATCATCTGCGCTCGCTTTGGTTTGATGGTTTGAAAAGTCGATAGTCATATCGTCCTGCTCGGGATCTGCGGCGGGAGTCAGCGTCACCGATTTAATATCAAAGGTTACCGCGCTCGTCCAGCAGGACGCCTGCGCCTCAAACACAATGCCGATGTTTGATGAAGAGGCTGTTCCGTCAAAGCTGTCAGGAACAGTGATGCTGCCTTTGAAGATTTGCCAATCGGTGCCTACATTATCCTTACTTAAGGTGAAAAGCGCTTGATTGTATGCGGAATTGTAATTTCCGACATTCCCGTCCTTGAGCAGCGTTGCTTCAACGCTCATGTTGACCCAATCATAGCTGCCGCCCGCAGAGGCGGGATAGCGGTATTCAATCTCTATATCATAGGCTTTTCCGAGCGTGAAGCCAACCTTATCGCCGGCGTTCCAGGCGGGTCTTCCGCCCTTGCAGACCGACATCAAAATGGATTGCTCGTTTATATCCATATTCCAGCCGGTTTTATAGCGAAGGTAAGTGCCGTCGTCCGTTTCCTTGCTCCAGGCAGGGCCTGACACTCCGCCGCCTCCGCTGTATATATTGGCACCGAAATCCTCAAACGTATATTTAGTTCCGCTGTATTCCGCCGATGCGGTAAAGGGTATGCAAACCGCCGCAGACGCCATAAGCGCCAGCGTTAAAACCGTTGCTAAAATTTTCTTTAATCTCATTATGATTTCTCCTTCCGAATAATTGCTATTGCGCTCAGCCCCCGTAAGTGGCCGTTTCACGGGAATTGAACATATTTTTAAAAATGCTGCAGCAATGCTTTGGGAATAGAACCTGCGGCGTCCGCCGCGGAGAAATTACATTTTAAAACATAAAGCGCTTAATGATAAACATATTCCGCCGGCAGGGGTACATTCGGCGGGAAACCGGTATCTCGGCGGTAAATAAGCGATAAGGGGTCGTCGGTCTGATAAATTCTTACATAGTCAACAGAGTATGTAAATCTATCGGGGTCGCCCTCCTTCCAGGCAACACCATAGTTATTGCTGCCTGCTCCGCCGCCGAATATCAGGTAATAAGGCAGGCGGAAGGTATCGTCGCTGTCACGCATTTCGTAGGTGAAGAAAATCTCGCCGTCCACCGCCTGAATGACCTGGTGCTCGTTCCATATAAGGGTATATACATGGTAATCGGATGAAAGGGTGCCGTTTTTATCCAGCTTATCAACAAACGCAAACTGCTTTGTTTTGCGGTAGACAGAATCGCCGTCAAGCGAGGTGTGGTAATTACCGCCGCCGCCCCACTTGTGCAGGTTTGCCGCAAACGAGGTGACGCTGCCGAAGTTTTCAAGTATATCAAACTCGGCGCCCAGCCCGTAGCCGGTGCCCGCGCAGTTAAGCCAAATAGAGGCGCAGCCCGGTGCCTCGGGCATTTTTGCCCTTATTTCCATTATTCCGTAACGGAACATCATGGTGTAATTGGTGGTTGCCTTGCCTGAATAAAAATCCTTGCCGTCGCGCCAGCTATAGATTTCAAACGAGCCGTTTTTAACCGCCGTTGCCTCGGTTTGCAGGTTATACATCTTTCCGCCCAGAACATTGGAGGAATTTTCCTGTAAACCGTATTTTTCGTTGTTGTAGTCGATCCACCAATAGTGGTTAAGCTCGCTGCCGTTAAATTCATCGTTCCATACGAGCCTGTAATCGCCCTTACCGGGGGTGTATTTGCCGGTTTTTGAAAAGCCCTTTGCTATGTTAAGACCCTTTCCGCTTTGCTCGCCCGCCATTATGAGCGAATCAAGCTCCTTTATTCCTGCGGCGAGGGACAGACTGTTGCCGCCCTTTATAACAAGCTTTCCGCCGGTTTCCTTTATCACCCAATTGTCTCCCGAAGCAGTAACCGCCTTGCTTTCCGCGCGGGAGGTATCGCCCACGATAATTTCGCTTGATACCGCGGTATCGCGCTCGTCGGTAACGGTGAGGTCGTAACCCTGGTTGTTGCTCAAATGGTTTGTAATGCTCTGTATTTCCTTACCGTAAATATACTCCATTGCCCTTGGGGTTACAAATCTGAAGCTGCTTAAAGGCTTTCCCGCAATTTTATGGTTGTAGGAAATAAGCGGCGCCTCGTAAATCACGCGGGTTTTGGTGTTAAGCCTTTGCCACGCCTTTTTTGAGGAGCAAAAGCTTTCGGTAAAATAGCTTACCGCCTTTTGCAGCATTTCCTCATTGCCCGAATAAATGCAAATTTTTTCATTTATCACCGCTATTATAAAATCAAGCTGATGATTTTTGCGGTTGCTTTCAAGCTGCCGCTTTGCTTCGGCTGATTCTGCCCTGTTTGTAGCGCCTATGAGTATTTCATAGTAGCCCGAGCCGCCCGTTTCGTCATAAGTCATTTTAACCGTGGCGTTAAAGGTCTTTTTGATTGCCGAGCGCATTTCCTTTGCCAGCTCCTCAATTTCGGTTGAGGAGCCTTTGGGGCGTATAACCGTATAGCTGAAGCTTTTGGAATTGCTCTCCGAAACATCCGGCAGCGGGTCGCCTATTTCCGTGTTGGTTTTAACCGCGGAATTATCAGGCTTGCTATCGGTGCTGTCGGTTTCTTCCGTGTTATCAGGCTCCGATGAGGAAATATCAGAGCCGACCCGGCTTGTATTGCCCGGTTTTTTATTGCCCGATACAGGCTTATCCTTTCCGCAGCCCGCCGCCGATAAAGCCAGCAGCGCGCAAAGAAGAAACGAAATTATTCTTTTGCTCATATTACTTCCCCTCTTTCCTTTTACGGCGCTTGATAACAATGAACACCGCAGTGCCTGCGGCACACAGTATGACAGCCGCGCCGACTATTATCCAAACAGTGTAGCCGTTGTCCGAATCGTTGCCTCCCACAAGCTTGCGAACGACCTTGATTCTCTTTTTCTTGCCGGAGATTTCCGTGTTGTCGTCGGTGTTTTCATCCTCGTCATAATAGCCGTCGTCATAACCGGACGCCGTATTGCCCTTGCGGGCAACAGCGGTTTCAAGTCCCTTAAACAGCTTTGAATCAAGCGGTCTGCCCGCAATAGTGGTATTGCCGCTTGCGGGATATACGCCTATATATTCCTCTGCCCTTACAGGCGAGCTGCAAATTGATGAATCAGCCCCGGGAATAAGCTCTAACGATATTTCATCAATATAAATACTGCAAAGCCCCGGTGTTGATATCGACAGGAAATTACCCGTTGAATAGAAGGTGTAGGTAAGCTCATGCCACTGCCCGTCGGCAAGGTCTTCAATAGCGCATATGTTTTTCCAGTCGCCGTCAATTCCCCACGGGAAATTGATAAAGTTGCTGCTTGCTATGCGTATTGCGCCGCGAGTTTGCTTATAGCTGTCCATTTTGACCCACATTTTAAGCCTGTAAACCTGGTTGACCGAGAGCATACAGCCGAGGTCAGCGGATATTGCCTGGAACGCCGCGTTAAGATAATCGTTGCCTATTCTGTGGGCTGATATTTTGCCCGAATGCGACGATTTATCCGTAAGCTCATAGTCATAATCAAACATTACAAGATTTTCGCGGTAATATTTTGAAACATATGTATCGTACAGTGTTTCAAAGTCCTGCTTTATCGATTTTATAGCCCAGCCCGCGTAAAGCGTTGTGTCAAGCTCGCTCATAACATAGCGGTCGTTTACCTTTTCGGTGCACTTTTTATCGGCAAACCAGCCTATAAACTCATAGCCCTCACGCTCTATATTCGTAGGCAGGTTAACCGTAGCGCCCGCCTTTGCCGTGCGGTAAAGCTTTGTTTCCGGCAGCGCTGTAGCGCCGGTCGGGTTAAGGTTAAGCCCTATTTTGCCGTCTGATGTATCAAGCTTTGATAAGCGCAGGTTATCAAAATAATATATACCGCCCGCGGTTGCGTTTACCGTAAAGTACAATGTATTAGCCGTTGGGTCGTTAAGCGCCACCTTAAACATAAACGAAGCGGTTTTCCAAATTCCCTGCTGCTCATTAAGCGGGAAACGCCACGTTTCATCGGGTATTGAGTGGTACGCCCAAATATTATCCGCTCCCGCAAACTGCGCGTTAGGCCACGGGGTGTAAAAGTCAAGCGAGGTTCCCGTATCCTTTACCACATAATAATCGTAGGTTATAACATATGTGGCACCGTCCTCTACCTCAATGGGCGCTTCGCCCGCCACAAGCACTATGCCCGTGTTGCCGCGCTTTGTATCAGCCTTATCAAGCTTGAGCGAATATTTACCGTCGCTTGCCATATCGCTTGAAATTTCGCAGGTATCAACCTGCCCGCCTTTAAGCGAACGGCGGTAGTATTCATCCTCAAAGCTTATTTTAATTTCATCATCCATAACCATTTTCGGGTAAAGCGTTATTGCCGCCTTGCCGAAAACCGTTCCTTCAAATTTTTGCGTAAGCTCCTTATCGGTATACCATCCGGCGAATTTATAGCCGTTGCGAACAGGGTCTGACGGGAATTTGATTGTTTCTCCCGGCTTGCCTGTAACAAACTGCGAGTCGCCCGACGGAGACTTAAACTCTATAAACACGCGGTCGCCCATACCGGTAAGCTCAATATCGTCAATACATATATCGGTTACGGTGCCGCCGGCGTTTATCACCATAAACATAGCGTCGCCCTGCGTCCATTCATCGCGCGTGAATTTTCCCGTTTGGAAAAACAGAGTTTTTTCAAACCAATCGCCGCCTGCGTCATCGCGCGATACCGTAACAGATGCCAGTGTATTCCGATAGCCCCAATAGTTGGTTCTGGCGGCGCTTACGAAATCTATACGAACATCTCCCGCGCTTTGCTTCAGCTTATATTTGAATTTAACCGTATAAGCCGAGTTTTCATCGAGTATAAGCGGAACATCGCCGTTTACGGTGATATCGTTCACATTGTAAAGCTGAGCATAGGCGTAGGGGTTGCCGCCGCTTACCTCCTTGTTATAGCCGTAATGCAGCGATTTCTCACCCGATACATGCTCGCTGTCGGTTATCGACATACCGTTTTTGCTGTCAAAGCTGAAACGCCCCGAGCCGCTCATCCATTCCTGCGGATAATTTTCAAAATCGCATATAACGCTTGAAAGAATCCACCTTGCATAAAGGTTTCCGGTTGCGGTAACCTTATATTTGCTGCCCGTCACCGCGTTTTCATACTTTTTATCGGTATACCAGCCGCCGAAGGTGTAGCCGTCCTTTTTAGGTGTAGGCAGGGTTATTTCATCACCCTTTTCGGCGAATATTTTTTCGTTTGTAAGCGAATCGTATACCAGTGTTATAATATTTGTGCTGTCAGACAGCGGGTCTATGCTTATATCGTCTATCCACAGCAGGGTGTCGGCGTCCGCAAGCGGATTTATACGGAAATAAAGGCAGTTGTGGTCTTTACTTGAAGGCTCGGCGGTAAATACTATCGTCGCCTTTTTCCAGCCGCCGCCCTGCTCGGTGCTTCTTATAACAAAGCTGTTTGAATCGTAATTTACAATGCCGCTCGCCCAGAAATTGCGCGCAAAGCAGGTTTGTGCGGTTATGCTCACGTCCGATGAAAGCTTTTCGGCATTGTACCAGAAGGTCATACTGTAGGACTTGCCCGTTTCAACCGTCACGTGGTTGTTATTCTTATACATTACAACCGAAAGGCTCGCCTTGGTGTTTTCCTTTGCGCCCGCCGCGTATTCAAATTTCAGCGAACGGCTGCCGCCGTGCGCAAACCCTTCGGGGAAGGTCATATATTTGGTGGAATAGCTTGAATTTACATTCCACCAGCCGCTTTCCAAAAATGCGGGGCTTTCAAAATCAACCTTTACCCACGGCTCCTTTATATTCCAGCCGGCATAAAGCGTAAGGCTCTGCCCTAATGCCGGGAACACAACCTTGCCGCAGGCGCGCGTACATTCGCGGTCATAAAACCAGCCGCTGAAGGTGCTGCCGGTGTTTGTGGGAACTGGCAGCTCTGCCGTATCCCCCGGGACGCCCTTTATATCGGCTAATTCGGCACCGCCGTTTGTATCAAAATGAATAACGGTAAGCCCCTCTTTTTCCCTCCAGCCGGCATAAAGCCTTGCGGTTATATCCTTTTTGGCTCCGGTTATTTCTTCGCCCGCGCTGTATAGGCACTCGGGCTCTGTAAACCAGCCGAGGAAATCATGCCCCGAAAGTGTGGGAACAGGCAGCTTTGCCGTGCTTAATACCTCCCCGGGAACAATGCCCACGGTTTTAAAAAGCTTGCTGCCGCTGTAAAGCTCAACAGCAGAGGTGCGCTCAATTTTTATATAGTCAAATTTAACGCTTACCTTGCCGTAGCTGCTTGTGCTGTAAAACTTATTATTTGAGTCGTGCGAGAACATATAAAGCATAAGGCAGGGACTCGCGGTGTTATTAAGCGTATCGGGCATTTTAATATCAAAGCTCTCGGTTATATACCCGTCGGTATTCGCTATTTCATCCTTAATAAGCTGTATGTCCTTTGTTAAATCATCGGTTATGCTGCCGTAGTTCGTCTGGCTCAGGGCTATGCCGAGCTTGCCATTTACAGTTTCAGGGCGATTATAGCCCGAAACACTGTAGCGCACGGTCACACGGTAGCCGCGCCCCGCGGTGAGCGCTTTCGGCATAAGCCGTGCGTTCAAGGCGCCCGGCCAGGTGAAATTATCCCGCTCAAACAACAGGTATTTTCCGCCCGCCAGCGCGGCGTCCTCCCCTATACTCCAAACGGCATCGCTGTAAACCTTGCCGTCGGTTTTCGGGTCGTAGCTGCCGAAATCCACCGTATAGCTTTCAGTTTCAAAGTTTGAGCTGCTGTAATATAAATCAGCGGTAACATCATTTGTAAATTTAAGGCTCGCAGGATTTATTTCACCCGAGAACTCTCCCTTATCGGGGTCATAATCGGAATAATATGTATTACCCTCGGGCAATTTTACGGCTTCACCCGGAGCGCCGTAAATTCTTGATATTACCTCGCCGTCCTCATCAACGCGGTGCAGGCGCAGCTCGGAAACACGGACAATTTTAATATAATCAAATGAAATATTGAATTGATCGCCGTATTTTCCGTTGGCGTAATTTCCCGAAGCATCGTGTGAGAAAAGGTACAGCATAAGCTGCGGTCCGCCCTCTTGAGCGTATTTATCCGGCATTTTAACGCAGAAATCACTTTCAATCCAGCCGGCGGTATCGCTCAGCTCATCTATAAGCATAACGCTGTTAAGGTTAAGGTCGCCGCCTTCGGTAATATTGCCCCAGTTAGCATGGGTAGCCGCAAGACCGAGCCTGGCGTTCGCCCACGCTCTTGCATACCCCTCAACGCGGTAGCGTATTCTGAACCGATAGTTCGAGCTGTTTTTAAGCTTACGGCTCGGAATAAGTCTTATTGCCAGTCTTCCGTTCCAATCGAAACTTGTACCGCTGAATTTCAGGTATTTGCCGCCTGCCGCCTCAGAATCATCCTCAATGCTCCAGCCGCCGTTTGACCATGCCTTGCCATCGTTTGTCAGGTCAAAATCCTTGAAATCAACAGTATAGCTTTCTGTTTCAAAACCGGCTGCCCGCGCCGTAATGCCGCCGCGGGTTGCCGGAACAATAACAGAGCAAAGCAGAAACGCCGCAGTTATAAGACTGACTATTCTGTTTTTTCTGCTCTTCATACAGTACCTCCCTGTTTTATTTTGCGTCCTTTATCATCTGATTCGCGCGGTCAATGCAGGCGTTGAGTGAATTGCTGCCGGATTTGAGCGCCGCGGAAATCTGTGAAGCAGTGCAAGTTTTAAGGTCGGGGAAAATTTTATAGATTCCGCCGCTGGCTCCCGTCACAATGGATATAACGGCATCGGTGCTGACAAGTGACTTGCGGTTCATATTCGCCTTTATCTGCTTATCAAGCTCGGCGCAATCGTCATTTTTGAAAATTTCATCCTTATCGTAAAAATCCATGTTAAGGAAATAACGCAGGAAGTATGCGGCGCCGTCTGCATTCTTTGCGCCCTTGCATATGCCGTATGAGCGGCCGCCGCCGTTTCCGTAAACCTGTGCGGAGGATGAGGTTTCCTTGGGCAGCAGCACAAATTCTATATCGTCTTGGTCAAGCTGGTTAAACCAACCCGTTTTGCGAAGACCGTAGGTTCCGCAAAGCAGCATTCCGATTCGCTCGTCCTCAAAGAGGTAGCGGGTGCCGTCATCCGTAACATTGGCATATCCCGCGTCACGCGCCTCAATAAGCCTTTGCAGAGTCGAGTTGAACTTGGCGTCGTTGATATTGCTCTTAAAGCTCTGCGAAGCGGAGTCGTATGAAATAATGCTTGAGGAGTACGCCGTAAGGAAGGTGTTAAGCTCGATTCCCACGCCGCCGTCCTTCGTAACCTTTTTAAGCTCCTTGGCGCACTTAAAGAAATTATCAAGCGTCCAGCGCCCCTCCTGGTAGTAAAGCGAAGGTGTGCCTATACCGTTATCTTCAAAAATCCGTTTGTTGTAAACAACGCAGGCGCCGCCCATATCCCAGGCGCCGTTACGAACGTTTACCAAATACGGCTTGCCGTTTACGGTATACATTTTTACAATATCCTGATCCCAGAAGGTATCCTTTGTGTTAAGAATAGTCTCGTTTAAAGGCTTGAGCAGCGGCAAAACCTTCGGCCACTCGCCGTTGTTTACAATAACGTCAGGCGATTCGCCCGCCGCAACAAGACCGGTAAGCTTTGATATGTAATCGGTCTGAGCTATTGTGGTAAGCTTTACCTTTATTCCGGTTATATCTGTAAAATCAGCAATAACCTGTGCGGATTCGTTGCGGTTGTGGTCTATCCATGTTGCAAAGTGAACGGTTGTGCCGTCAAGCTTTGCGGGCGCGTTCTCGAAATAAGACATTTCCGCGCTGTTGGCTCCCGTTTTGTTTCCTCCCTTATTGGAGTTCCCCTTACTTTGATTACCCTTGCTTGAGTTATTTTTTGTGTTCTCGGTCTTTCCGCCGGAGGATGCCTGAGAGCCGTTATCATCGTCTATTTCAATATAGGAGGTGACCCAGCTTTCGTTATTATTCTTACTGCCCTTGCACCCCGCCGCCGAAACCAAAAGCAAACCGGAAAGCAGCAATGCCGTAATCTTTTGCGAATTCTTCATATAAATTCCTCTCTTTCATATCATTAAACAGGGGTATACCACCCAAACTTCCTTAAAAATATTTTAACACAGGCATTTCTATTTGTATAGTTTAACAATTCGGTGACATTTGTAACATGATTTTTTGATATTTCTGAAAATTGCGCCGTGCAATTTGGCTTTATAAACCGTCTTTCCTGAAAATACCTGCAAAAAACTTTGCTTTTTAAGGCTCTTTATGCTAAAATATAAGGCATGAGGTGATCAAATGGCGCTTTATATATTGAATGACCCTAATATTCAAATGTATATTCCGTTAAAAACACAGTACGAGATATCCATGATAAAGGCTCTCAACCGAAAACGGATACCCACAAAAACGCTGCGCCAAACCACCGACACCGATTTTATGACAGAGGATCCGCAGGCTGTTCTGCTTATTCCGGAGTTGAACACGTGCCTGACCGAGCTGATTTTATTCTGCAATAAAAACAATATACCGGTTATAGTGCTTCACTCCGCCAATACCCTTGTGCCGTTTCTTACCTTCAGCGGTATTTACGGTCATTCCTATACCGATGAACGCGCGATACTTCAGTACTGCATCAGTGCGGGGAAAAAGCGGCTGGCGCTTTTCGGCTTCAACAATGTCTCCCCCGACCGCGACCATGCCGACGCAATTTACAACATTTATCCGCAGTTCACACAAAACGATTTGTTTCAGCGCAGGGATGGCTTTGATCAATGCTTCTCCGAATTTTTCCCGAGGCGTTATGAATACGACGCCATTCTCTGCGCAAACGATTTTATAGCCGCCTGTCTGCTGAAAAAAATAAAGTTGCTCGATGACGATTATGCCAAGAGCCGCTTTATTATAGGAATATCAAACACATATATATCTATATCAAAGCTCTTCAAAACCACAATAACCTCGGTCACCTACAGCCGCGACGATGTCGTTCAGGCGGTTGCCGCAACTTACAAGCTTTTGCTGCATAACAAAAATCACCTGACAAGCATAAATTATCTGCTTCCCACAAAAATATTTCCCCGCGAAAGCACACAGCATGTACCGCTGCCCGAGAAAAACATTTCATTGCCGACGGTAAAATCCCTGCGGGAGCCGCAGCTTAAATTTGTGAACACCTTTCCCCAATATGATGAAGGCTCGGATCTGACAAAGCTTATAGAGCTTGAAAATATGTTTGTATCCTTCGATAAGCTTGATTTTCAAATACTGCTTTACTTTATGAAGGGCGCAACTAATACGGAAATTGCAAACCGACTGTTTATAACGCCGCAGGCGCTGCAATACCACACCAGGCAGATGTTTGAATACACCAAAACCTCCGGAAAGCAAAAATTTATTTCCTTCTGATTTTGTTTGCCTGTCTCATCGACAGCTTAATCAGTATATCACTCTTTTTCGCATTTGTCAACACTTTTTTTAAAAAAATAAATTTTCGCAAATTGCAATAGCAAGTTGAAACAAAATTAAAATAGCAGTGACTTTATGGTAGAGGACTTTGGATTTACGAAGAGAGGGGCGTAGCCCCGAACGGAGGAAATCCAAAGTGGCGCGATATTAGGCAGCGTGAATTTTATCTAATTCCTGCTCAAACAGCTCTTCTGGGGTGCGGTATCCGAGAATTTTCCTCGGTAATCCGTTTATACAATCGGCAAAATAGCAAATATCTTCGGCTGTATAAGAACTGATAGGCTTGCCCTTTGGAATGAATCTGCGCAGCATTTTATTATGACATTCATTTGTACCTTTCTCGCAGGATGTATACGGGTGAGTGAAATATACCGACATTCCGTATTTTTCAAAATCCGCCAATGTGGCAAATTCGGAACCGTTGTCTCCGGTTACGGTTTTAAACACCTGATTTTTCTTGCTTAAAAACACTGATACCACATCTTCAAAGGCTTCTTGCATTGCTTCTGCCGTATGATTTTTAGCTTTTATCCAAAGGCACATTCTTGTCATCCGTTCCACAAGTGTAATAACTACAGGCTCATTTTCATTCTTCAGTCCGAGAACGCTGTCTATCTCCCAATGTCCGAATTCATTTCTCATTTCGACGCTTTCGGGGCGTTCCTCAATACTTCTGCCGAGCTTCTTTTTGTTTTCGGCAGCTTGCGATTTTGCTGTATTCCGCTTCAGCTTTTCGGGCAGGTCGATGTTTTTAATCGGCAACAATCCAAGCGAAACATAGTTGTAAAGCGTTTTGGTGCAAACCATTTCCTCACGTTTAAACAATTCGTTATGTAAGGCATATCCGAATATTGCGTCCAATGACCAGTGTTCATTTTTAAATTGCTTCACAACATATTC
>URNB01000001.1 GCA_900549055.1 uncultured Oscillospiraceae bacterium | reverse complement strand
CTCGGGCTTATTTGGGTTGCACTTTTTTGCCCTTTTAAGGCTTTTTAGCCTGTTTCCCCTGCTTTTTCTCACACTTAATTCCTTTATTTCTCACGATAAATGCAACCTTTTCGTACTGTTGCATTTACCTTGAGAATTTACGGGAATTAAATAAAACCGCACCCGTAATACCGTCAAATAAAAAAGCGGTATTGCGGGTGCTTTTAAATTGCTTTTATTTGTAACAAAAGGATAAAACGCTTATAGGCACTTCGGCGTGAAGCCGAGATCCTCAAGCTCATTCACTGCGGTTTTAAGGCAGTGCTCACAGCCGTCTATTGTTACGGTTTTGTTTTCAAGCGATACGCTGAATTTAAGCTCTGCGGCGTTAAGAGCGTTTGTTATGCGCTTGACACAGGCGTCGCAGTGCATATCGGGTACGGATATTACTCTTTCCATTTTATATCACCTCACTTCATCAGCTTTTGCAGAGTAGCCGTCAGCTCGTCTATAACCGAGTCGTCGCCCGCGCGTATATTATCCGCCACACAGGTGTGTATATGGTTTGAAAGCAATTCTCGGTTAAAGGCGTTGAGCGCCGCCTGAATTGCAGACACCTGAATTAAAATGTCGGTGCAGTATGCGTCGTTTTCAAGCATTGAGCGAACGCCGCGCACCTGCCCCTCTATGCGGTTAAGGCGGTTTATAAGCAGCTTATATTCCTTTTCTTCCCGGTGTTTTTTCTTTTTACAGCATTCACATTCGCTCATAGCTTTTTACTCCTTAATCTTAAAGCGTTGCCCACAACGAATACCGAGCTTAAGGACATTGCAAGCCCCGCCAACATCGGGCTTAAAAGCGTGCCGCCGAAAACATAAAGCAGCCCCGCTGCTATGGGTATGCAGATTGCGTTATAGCAAAACGCCCAGAAAAGATTTTCCTTTATATTGGTTATGGTCAGTCGGCTGAGTCTGATTGCGCGCGGCACATCGAGCGGGTCGCTTTTCATAAGCACAATGTCCGCCGCTTCAATTGCAATATCACTGCCGCCGCCGACTGCGCAGCCAATATCCGCCTCGGTCAGAGCGGGCGCGTCGTTAATGCCGTCGCCCACCATCATAACAACGCCGTATTTTTGCTTTATTTCGGAAATTATTTTTGCTTTTTCTTCTGGCAGGACCTCGGAATATACCTCATCAGCACCTACCGCCGCGCCTATATACTCGGCGCAGGCTTTATTATCACCCGATAGAATTACGGTTTTAATGCCTAACTTTTTAAGGCGGGCAAAAGCAGCCTTTGATGTTTCTCTTACTTGGTCGGCAACGGCTATAAGACCTATGCACTCGCCGTTTACGGCAGCGTAAATAAGCGATTTACCCTCACTTGCAAGCCTTTCGCCAATTTCACGGTATTTTGATATATCCGCGCCGCCCTCTGCAAGCAGTGCGGTATTACCGAGCAGAATATTTTCGCCGTTTATAAGGCATTTAAGCCCTTTGCCCGAAATATATTCGCTTTTTTCGGCTCTCCCTGCTACGGTAATGCCGTTTTCAGCGGCATACGCTGTAACCGCTTGCGCCAGCGGATGAGCGGAGTCCGCCTCGGCTGCCGCCGCAATCTTCAAAAGCCGTTCTTTATCATCGGCAAAAACATCGGTGACAGCTGCCTTGCCAACGGTCACCGTGCCTGTTTTATCAAAGACCGCCGCCTTTACAGTGTGGGTTATTTCAAGAATCTCGCCGTTGCGTATTAAAATTCCGTTCTCGGCGCCGAGCCCCGTGCCCACCATTACCGCTGTGGGCGTTGCAAGCCCCAAAGCGCAGGGGCAGGCGATAACAAGCACGCTTGTGAATACCCTGAGTGCAAAGGAAATATCCTTACCCGCAATCAGCCACGCCGCCGCGGCAATAACCGCAATAGTAATTACCACCGGCACAAACACGCCGGCAACCTTGTCCGCCGTTTTTGAAATGGGGGCTTTTTTATTTTGCGCGTCCTCAACAAATTTAATTATTTTTGCAAGGGCGGTATCCTTACCGATTTTAGTAACCGTAACATATATTACGCCGCTTATATTTATGCTGCCGCCTGTAACAAGGCTGCCCTCTGTCTTTTCAATCGGCAGGCTTTCGCCGGTAAGCATAGATTCATCGGCACTGCTCTCTCCCTTTATTATTTTGCCGTCAAGCGGTATGCTCTCGCCGGGCTTTACAATTACCGTTTCGCCGACGGCAACCTCTTTGGTGGGTACCGTAACCTCCCTGCCGTCGCGCAGTACCCGCGTGGTATCGGGAGACAGGCGCATAAGTTTTTCCACAGCCGAGGCAGTTCTGCGCTTGCTGTGCTCCTCAAGCTGCTTGCCGAGCGCTACAAGGGTTATTACCACCGCTACCGACTCATAATAGAGATTATGCACCGCGTGCATATTGTAGGGTATCATATAGGTCATAACCACGCTGTAAATAAACGAGGCGCCCGCACCTACGGCTACAAGCGAATCCATATTCGGGTTGCCGCGCAGAAGCAGGGGAATACCGTGAGTGAAAAATCGCCTGCCGATGAACATTACGGGTATGCAAAGCAGCAGCTGGGTAAGCGCAAAGCCGTAAGGGTCGCCCGATATATTCATGAACGGGGGAACGGGCAGCTTGTCTGTCAGCATCTGCCCCATTGAAATGTATAAGAGCAGCGCCGATAACACAGCCGAAACAACCGTATCGCCGAAGCCGTCCTTTTTCTTTTCGGCAGTCTTCGGTTTTTCCGCTTTCTCCGGCATATCGGGGCGTATTCCGAAGCCCGCCTTTTCAACCACGCGGGTAAAATCATCCTGACCGGTCTTTTGCTCATCATAGCTTACGGTCATTTTCCCTGTTATAAGGTTAACATCGCAGTTTTCAACGCCCTCCAGCCGAGACACTACACGCTGAACCGAGGCAGAGCAAGCCGCACAGGACATTCCGCTTATAATATATTCTTCCTGTTTCATAGGCTATCTTCCTTTCTGTGCGTTATTATATACCCCAGTGGGGTATTTGTCAAGAGCCGAATCATATTTTTTTCGGCTGAAATATGTTATTACAGGCTTTATCCGCTGCGGTAATTATTTCCGTTGATTGATGAAATAAAAAACGGCAGGTCGGGCGCTTAATGCACCTGACCCGCCGCTTGCGGTTTTGTAAAGCAAATTATTCCTTTTCGATATCCGCCTTGAATTCTTCATTCTGCTCGGGGTACACCGAGAGCATCGGCTCAACGTTCTTGCCATTTTTGCGGTCGAAATAATTCTTGGTAATGCGCGCGACCTGCCCCGAAAGGAACACAAGCGCTATAAGGTTCGGCAGCGCCATAAGACCGTTGAAGGTATCGTCAAGCGCCCAGATAAGATCTGAGCCGATGAGTGATGAGAATACTATAAGAAGAATAAATAGTATTTTGAAGATCATAACCGGAATTTTTCTTTTCTTCTCCGGCATATGGCGGAAGCAGAAATCAACCGCCTTTTCTCCGTAGTATGACCAGGCAAGCACGGTAGTAAAGGCAAAAAGCGGAAGAATTATCAGGAAGGTGACCGTTCCGAAGGTGCCGAGATTTGAAGAAAACGCACCGAGCGCCGTTGCCGAATCCGAAGCGCCCACGAAGTCGCCCGCAGCGTTCGTTGTTCCGAAAAACGAGCCGTTTTCATATGCGCCCGAGCCGATATTCGTTGTAAGAATTACAAGAGCGGTTAAGGTGCAGATAACAAAGGTATCAAAAAAGACCTCAAATATGCCCCAAAGTCCCTGCTTTACAGGCTCGCGTGTTTCAGAAGCCGAGTGAGCTATTACCGAAGAGCCGAGTCCCGCTTCGTTCGAGAAGACACCGCGGGCAAGGCCCTTTTTGATTATCTGCGAGAATGCGAAGCCGCCGACGCCGCCCGCAACCGCCTTTGAAGAAAACGCGCTTGTGAATATAAGGCGAAAGGTTTCGGGAATTGCGGTATGGTTTTTACCGATTATGACAAACGCCATTGCGATAAATAAAAGCGACATAAACGGAACGAGCATGGAAGCAATTCTGCCTATGCGTTTGATTCCGCCGATTATAACGATTGCCGCAAAAAACGCCACTATTCCGCCGATTATAAGCTTAACCGCGGTTGAATCGTTATTCAGCACGGCTGTATATGAGCCTGTGATTTTATTTGTCTGAACGCCGCTCATTCCTATCGCCGCCAAAAGGCAGAATATTGCCGCCAGCATTCCGAGCCAGCGCTGCTTTATACCGTAGGCTATGTAATAAAACGCACCGCCGCTGAAGCTGCCGTCCTTTTCCTTTTTACGGTAGTAAAGACCCAAAACATTTTCGGAATAGTTTGTAACCATACCGAAAAAGGCGGAGATCCACATCCAAAGCACCGCTCCCGGACCGCCTGTCAGTATTGCCGAGGTGACGCCGATAATGTTGCCCGTGCCGACAGTGCCGGAAATCGCGGCCGAAAACGCCTCAAACTGCGAAACCGAGTTTTTATCCTTTTTACCCTTCTTTTTGCCCATGTCTTTAACGGCGGGTACGATTGTGCTGCTCATTGACTCGCCGAATTTACGCACCTGAAGCAGACGCGTTCTGATTGTGAGCAAAATACCCGTGCCCAAAATCATGATGATCATAGGCCAGCCCCACACAACACCGTTTACCCAATCGTTAATTTTTGTGACGGCTTCAATAAATGAATCCCACATTTTAATTTCTCCCCTTTTGAAAAAAATAAAGGAGCCGAACCGATATGGTTCAACTCCGTAAAAACGCACTGAAACACGGCTTTCACCGCGTTAATAAAGCTTCCGTCCTTTTGCCTGAGAGATTGGCATTTTTACACGCCTTGCACCTTCGGCACCCGTTAAACAGATTTCTCCGGAGCGCTATCCGCATACAGTTTTATCACACCATTGCGACACCTGAGAGTGTTACTCCTTCGGAAACGGACAAAAAAGCCCGTAATTTCCTGCATACTTCACATAGCTTATTAAATTGAAAAATATTATAGCATACAAACACGCGTATTTCAAGTTTTTTTGCATTTAATGCAAAAATTCGGTTAAATATGCAATCTGTGTCTCGACCGATCGCTCTCCCGTGCCGCCTGCCGAAATACGCTTTGAAACGCAGGTTTCAAGCGAAATTTCATTATAAAGGTCATTGTCAAACAGGCTGTCAAGCTCCTTATATTTTTCAATCGGCACGGTTTCAAGCACCAGTCCGTTTTCAATGCAGTATGCTACGATTTCGCCTACCTTTTTATAAGCCGTTCTGAACGGCATACCCTTTTTAACAAGGTAATCGGCTAAATCGGTAGCGTTTATAAACCCCTTCTGCGCCGCCTTGTACATATTATCGGGCAGAACCTTCATAGTGGTTATCATCGGCGCGAATACGGTAAGACACTGCTTTACGGTATCGACCGCGTCGAAAATCGCTTCCTTATCCTCCTGCATATCCTTATTATACGCAAGCGGCAGACCCTTAAGGGTTGTTAAAAGTCCCATCAGGTCGCCGTAAACACGCCCCGTTTTGCCGCGCACCAGCTCTGCCATATCGGGGTTTTTCTTTTGCGGCATAATGCTTGAGCCTGTGGTGTAGCTGTCGTCAAGCTCTATAAACTTAAACTCCCAGCTTGACCACAGTATTATTTCCTCGGAAAAACGCGAAAGGTGCATCATAAGTATTGAAAACGCGCTTAAAAGCTCAAGACAAAAATCCCTGTCGGACACGCCGTCTATACTGTTAAGCGAAATATCGGTAAAGCCCAAATGCTCGGCTTCAAAATAACGGTCGGTATCGTATGTAGTGCCGGCAAGCGCGCAGGAACCGATGGGGCACTGGGAAATCATCCTTTTTTCAGCGTCGGCAATTCTTTCAAAATCGCGCTTTAACATAAAGGCGTAGGTTAAAATGTGGTGGGCGAAGGTTATGGGCTGCGCGCGCTGCAAATGGGTGTAGCCGGGCATTATTGTGTTTACGTTTTCCTTTGCCTTATCGGTTATTGCGGTGATTAGCTTTAAAATAAGTCCGCCTATCTCCTCACATTCGTTTGCCATATACATTCTTACATCAAGCGCTACCTGGTCGTTACGGCTGCGCGCCGTGTGAAGTCTTTTACCGGGGTCGCCTATTCTTTTTGTAAGCTCCTCCTCAATAAACATATGTATATCCTCGGCGTCGCTCTCAAGCGGCAGCGCTCCGCTTTTTATATCGCTTAAAATGCCTGAAAGCCCCTTTATAATTTCGGTTTTTTCTTCCTCGGTTATTATTTTTTTATCCCCGAGCATTTTCGCGTGCATAACAGAGCCCGAAATATCCTGCTTATACATACGCTTATCAAAATGAAACGAAGAATTAAAATCGTCCGCCTGCTTATCAAGCGCGCTCTTAAAGCGCCCTGCCCACATTTTTCCCATTTTTGCACCTCTCAAATTATGGCTTATGCCGTCCGTATAATCGGGCGGCATAGGTTTTTAAGTTTAATTTAATCCGTTTTTAGCTTTCATTTTTGCGTAGACGCTTGTCGGCAGACCGTAAAGGTTTATAAAGCCCGTAGCGTCGGACTGGTTGTAAACATCATCCTCGTCAAATGTGGCAATTTCCGGATCGTAAAGCGAATACGGCGAAGAAACGCCCGCGTTTATCATATTGCCCTTGTAAAGCTTTAAGGTGACATCACCCGTAACGGTTTCCTGAGTTGTTTTAACAAAGGAAAGTATGGCCTTTGTAAGCGGGGTGAACCATTGCGCATTGTATACGAGCTCACCGAGCTTTTGAGCCACAAGCGCTTTATAATGTACGGTTTCTTTATCAAGGCAAATGGTTTCAAGCACCTTGTGTGCCTTGTAAAGAATTGCGCCGCCGGGTGTTTCGTACACGCCGCGGCACTTCATACCCACAAGCCTGTTTTCCACAATGTCAAGCAAGCCTATACCGTTTTCGCCGCCCAGCTTATTAAGGGTCTCAACCAACTCTACGGCGCCCATTTCCTTGCCGTCAACCGCCGTTGCAATGCCCTTTTCAAAGTGGAGCGTTACATAGGTCGGCTTATCGGGTGCCATTTCGGGCGATACGCCCATTTCAAGGAAGCCGGGCTTGTTGTATTGCGGCTCGTTTTTCGGGTCCTCAAGGTCAAGTCCCTCGTGGGATAAATGCCAGATGTTCTTATCCTTTGAATAGTTGGTCTCGCGGCTTATTTTAAGCGGAACATTATGCGCCTCGGCATACTCAATTTCCTCTTCCCTTGATTTAATGCTCCATTCGCGCCACGGGGCGATTATCGGAATATCAGGTGCAAACGCCTTTATTGCAAGCTCAAACCTTACCTGGTCGTTGCCCTTACCGGTGCAGCCGTGGCAGATAGCGTCGGCTCCCTCTGCAATTGCTATTTCGGCAATGCGTTTGGCTATCGGAGGGCGTGCAAACGCCGTGCCCAGCATATAATCCTCATAAAGCGCATCTGCCTGAACGCAGGGGAAAACATAATCCTCCAAAAATTCCTTTGTAAGATCTTCTATATATATTTTGGAAGCGCCGGTTTTAATCGCCTTTTCTTCAAGCCCCTCAAGCTCGCTTGCCTGACCCACGTTGCCGGATACGGCGATAATTTCGGGATTGTTGTAATTTTCCTTTAACCACGGAATGATTATTGATGTATCAAGTCCTCCCGAATATGCGAGAACTACTTTTTTAATGTCTTTTTTATTCATGATATATTCCTCCAAATGCATATTTATTTGCTTTCGTTGCATAAATCATAACACAACGTGAATAAATATGCAAGCATAAATTTAATCCCTCCTGTGTTTTCTTTAATTTTCTACAAAATGCGAACCGAATTTCATATATTTTTATTAAAAAGCGGAAATTTGGTTTAAATCGCTAAAGCGGACTTGACAAGATTATATGCTTGTGATAAAATGGGTGCAACAAAAAAGAAAGGGCGAAGAGCAATGCGTGTTTCATCAATGTCAACATCATATGAACCGTCAACGGATGCCAATACTGCACCTGAATTTTCGTCTGCTTCTTTAATAGGTATTACAGAGGGCACTGTCGTCAGCACAGTGTCCCTTTTTGTAATTAACGCCATTATTTTCCTACAGCTAATTATTATAAGATTGATAGGAATTTCAAAACATATATATATGAAAAGCAAAACGGCTTTTGTTGAGCCTGTAAAAAGCTGATAGGGCTTGAAAATCCGCCGGCTTTGCTTTTCAAAAAAGCAAAGCCGTTTTTATTATTCTTGTTTTTCAGCTTCGGCTGTTAAATATAAAAAAACTTTGAAAGAGGTTGTTTAAAATGAAAAAATTTGTAAGATTTATGAGCGCGGCTATGTCGGCTGCTCTCGTTCTTACCGCCATGGCAGGCTGCGGCGGCTCTAAAAACAGCGGCGGTTCTTCAGACGGCAAGATCAAAATAGGCGGTATCGGCCCTATCACAGGTGCTGCTGCGATTTACGGTCAGGCGGTTAAAAACGCGGCTGAAATTGCGGTTGAGGAAATCAACGCAAAGGGCGAGGACGTACAGTTCGAGCTGCAGTTTGAAGACGATGAAAACGACGCCGAAAAATCAGTCAACGCTTACAACAAGCTTAAGGACTGGGGCATGCAGATCCTTATGGGTACTGTTACCACAAAGCCCTGCATTGCGGTTTCAACCGAGACCAACTCCGATAAGATTTTCCAGCTTACTCCTTCCGCTTCTTCTACCGACGTTATAGGCGGTCAGCCTGACAGCGACGGTAACGTAACCATTCAGCGTAAGGATAACGTATTCCAGATGTGCTTTACCGACCCGAACCAGGGCGTTGCTTCCGCACAGTATATTAAAGAGCAGAAGCTCGGCACCAAGATTGCGATAATCTACAACAATGGCGATGCTTATTCGACCGGTATCTATCAGAAATTCGCGGCCGAAGCTAAAAAAGAAGGTCTTGAGATTGTAAGCACTACCACCTTCCCGGATGACACCAACAGCGACTTCTCCGCACAGCTTAACGACGCTAAGGCAAAGGGTGCGGATCTGCTCTTCCTCCCGATCTACTATACTCCGGCATCCCTCATACTGACCCAGGCAAACAAGATGGGCTATACTCCCAAATTCTTCGGTGTTGATGGTATGGACGGTATACTCACAGTTAAAAACTTTGATACAAAGCTTGCCGAAAACGTTATGCTTTTAACTCCTTTCACGGCTGACGCAACCGATGAAAAGACGCAGAACTTTGTTAAGAAGTACAAAGAGAAATTCGGCGAGACTCCGAACCAGTTCGCGGCAGATACCTATGACTGCGTTTACGCACTCTATGAAGCATGCAAGGCAAAGGGTGTAAAGGCAAGCGATAAGGCGGCTGATATATGCGAGGCTTTGACCGCACAGTTCACAGATTCTTCCTTTAAGTTTGACGGTCTTACCGGTGCGGGGATGACATGGAAAAACACCGGTGAGGTTTCCAAGTCTCCTAAGGGCATGGTAATCAAAAACGGCGCATACGAAGGTATGGATAAATAATCCGTATTCGGTTTAATAGGGGAAAGGGGTCTTATATGACCCCGTTTTCCCGTTTTTAAAAGGGGTGTAAGCAATGACTTTAATTTCCAACTTAATAAACGGAATAAGTCTCGGCAGCGTTTACGCCATAATAGCGCTCGGCTATACAATGGTTTACGGCATTGCGAAAATGCTCAACTTTGCGCACGGAGATGTTATTATGGTAGGCGCGTATGTTTCTTACATATGCTCCACAAACTTAGGTATCCCCACGGTGCTGTCTATACTTATTTCAATGGCTGTTTGTACGGTATTGGGTATTCTTATTGAGGGCCTTGCTTACCGTCCTTTAAGAAAGGCGACTTCGCTTGCCGTGCTTATAACGGCTATCGGCGTGAGCTACTTTTTACAAAATGCGGCGCTTATAATCTGGGGCAGCACTCCCCGCGCGTTCACATCGGTAGTGCCGTTTAAATCAATTTCACTGTTTGACGGCAAGCTGATAATCACGCCCGAATCGCTCGTTACCGTTGCCGCTTGCGTGCTTATAATGGTGGGGCTTACCTTCTTTACCAAAAAGGGTAAAATGGGTAAGGCAATGCGTGCGGTATCTGAGGATAAGGACGCTGCTCTGCTTATGGGCATAAACACCAACCGCACCATTTCAATGACCTTTGCAATAGGCAGCGCTCTGGCTGCAATAGCGGGCGTTTTGCTTTGCTCTGCGTATCCGGTGCTGATACCTACCACCGGCTCAATGCCCGGTATAAAGGCGTTTACGGCGGCGGTTTTCGGCGGTATAGGCTCAATTCCCGGCGCTATGATAGGCGGCATACTTTTGGGAGTTATAGAGATTCTCGGCAGAGCATATATTTCCACCCAGCTGTCCGACGCTATTGTTTTCTCGGTGCTTATAATAGTACTCCTTGTTAAGCCTACCGGCTTGCTCGGCAAGAAGATAACGGAAAAGGTGTGAGGTGGGAAATATGAGTATCGCTTCAAAATACAAGGGCTTAAGCAAATATGCCCGAACAAATATTAAAACCTACGGTCTTGTAATAGCTTTATTTGCAATACTTTTCCCGCTGCAGAATGCGGGGATGATAAGCAACTCCATTTCCGGTCAGTTAATTCCTATCTGCGCATATATAGTTATGGCTATTTCACTTAACCTGACTGTCGGCGTTTTGGGTGAGTTGTCTCTCGGTCACGCCGGCTTTATGAGCGTGGGTGCGTTCACGGGAGCCATAGTCACGGCGGCTCTGCAGGATAAGGTCGGGTCTGACCCCGTAAGGCTTGTTATCGCAATGGTTATCGGCGGAATAATTGCCGGAATCATGGGCTTTTTAATCGGTATACCCGTTCTGCGGCTTTCGGGCGACTATCTTGCAATAGTAACTCTCGCATTCGGCGAAATCATTAAAAACATAATCAACTGCCTTTATGTAGGTATTGATAAGAGCGGACTTCATGTCAATATGAAGGACGCGGCAAGCCTCGGTATGAAAAACGGCAGAATTATTCTAAACGGCCCGCAGGGCGCTGTAGGCATAACAAAAATTGCCACCTTTACGGCAGGCTTTGTGCTTATTCTTTTCACCCTGTTTGTGGTAATTAACCTTATTTACAGCCGTTCGGGCCGCGCTATAACCGCTATAAGAGATAACCGAATAGCCGCCGAATCGGTAGGTATAAGCATTACAAAGTACAAGCTCACCGCATTTATCACATCGGCTGCCTTGGCAGGCATGGCGGGCGTGCTTTACGCTATGAATTTCTCGGCTATTGCGGCTGAAAAGTTCAACTTTAACACTTCAATTTTAATTCTTGTTTTCGTGGTTCTCGGCGGAATGGGCAATATTTTCGGCACTATCATAGCAACGGCGTTGCTTTATATGCTGCCCGAGCTTTTGCGCAACATAAACGCAGGCGATTACCGCATGCTTATTTACGCTATACTGCTTATCGCGGTAATGCTGCTTAAAAACAGCTCAAAAGCAAAGCTCTTTTTTGAAAACACTAAAATTAAATTAGACGGAATATTCCGCAAAAATAAAAACGGGGAGGTAAAATCAAATGGATAAAATGGTACCTTACCCCTCGGGCGCAATTGTTCCCGAGCGCGATGTTGATAAACGCCCCGTGCTTGAAACCCACCATTTAGGTATAGATTTCGGCGGACTTACCGCAGTTGACGAATTCTCACTTACCGTAGGCAAAACCGAAATAGCCGGTCTTATAGGCCCTAACGGCGCCGGTAAAACCACCGTTTTCAACCTGCTTACCAATGTTTACCAGCCCTCGCGCGGTTCTATTATTTTGGACGGAAAGTCAACTGCCGGCAAAACAACCTCGCAGGTAAACCGAATGGGAATCGCACGCACCTTCCAGAATATACGGCTGTTTTCCAATATGTCGGTGCTTGACAATGTCAAGGTAGGCTTGCATAACTCCATTAAAGAGGGCTTTTTTGCCTCGGTTACCCACGGTTTTGGCTATAAAAAAGCCGAGAAAACGGCTAATGAGCGCGCAATAGAGCTGCTTGACTTTTTCTCTATGGCTGATGTAGCAAACGAGGAGGCAGGCTCTTTACCCTACGGCGCGCAGAGAAGACTTGAAATTGTAAGAGCGCTTGCCACCAACCCGAGCATTATTTTGCTTGACGAGCCCGCGGCGGGTATGAACCCCTCGGAAACGGCGGAGCTTATGGAAAATATCCGCCGCATACGCGATACCTTTAATATTGCAATAATGCTTATTGAGCACGATATGAACCTTGTTATGAACATTTGCGAGGGCATTTGCGTGCTTGACCACGGTAAAATAATCGCAAAGGGCACGCCGGATGAAATCAAGGCTAACCCCAAGGTTATTGAGGCGTATCTCGGAAAGAAAAAGGAGGCTGACGGTAATGCTGACGGTAAATGATATAAATGTTTATTACGGCAATATTCACGCGCTTAAAGGCATTTCGCTTGAAGTGCACGAGGATGAAATCGTAGCCCTTATAGGCGCAAACGGCGCGGGCAAGTCAACCACCCTTAAAACCATTTCGGGGCTTATGCACTCAAAAACCGGCAGTATAACCCTTATGAATGAGGATATTACCCACGCCGAGGCGCACAAGCTTGTATCAAAGGGTTTGGCGCACGTTCCCGAGGGCAGACGAATATTTTTGCATATGACCGTGCTTGAAAACCTTGAAATGGGCGCTTATACACAGCCCGGCTATGTTAAGGAAGGCATTGCGGATGTTTTTGAGCGTTTCCCGCGCCTTAAGCACCGCAAAAATCAGATCGCCGGCACGCTTTCGGGCGGTGAACAGCAGATGCTCGCCATGGGCAGGGCGCTTATGAGTAAGCCCAAGCTCTTAATGCTTGACGAACCCTCAATGGGCTTGGCGCCTATACTTGTTCAGCAGATATTTGATATAATCAAAGAACTGCATGACGCGGGCACTACCATTCTTTTGGTTGAGCAAAACGCCGAAATGGCGCTCAAAATAGCCGACCGCGCATATGTTCTTGAATCGGGCAGAATCACCCTTTCCGGAACGGGTGCAGAGCTTGCACAGAGCGACTCGGTTAAAAAAGCCTACCTCGGAGGTTAAGCCTCTGTATGAAACGGGAGCTTACAAGCGGCAGCGTTATGAAGAACCTTTTGTTCTTCTCGCTGCCGTACCTTTTATCCTTTTTCCTGCAAACCCTTTACGGAATGGCGGATCTGCTCATAATAGGTCAGTTCGGCAGCGTTGCCGATACTACCGCGGTTTCCGTCGGTTCGCAGGTCATGCATATGCTGACGGTTATGATAGTGGGGCTTGCCATGGGCGCTACGGTCAATATCGGGCAGGCAATAGGCGGTAGGGACAACCGCAGGGCGGCGCTTTTTACGGGCAATACCGTAACGCTGTTTATGGGACTTTCCTCGGTGCTGACGCTTTTGCTGCTCGTCTTGCGCAGGGCAATCGTTTTCGCCGTTTCGACCCCCGCGGACGCTGCGGCGGGCACGGTGGATTACCTTACGATTTGCTTTATCGGCATACCGTTTATAACGGCGTATAATATTATAAGCGCCGTTTTCCGCGGTATGGGGGACAGCAAAAGCCCCATGTACTTTATAGCGGTTGCATGTGCCGCTAATATAGCGCTTGATTACCTGTTTATAGGCGTACTCGGTATGGGTCCTGCGGGAGCGGCGCTCGGCACAACGCTTTCCCAGGCTGTAAGCGTTGTTATATCGCTTATCTTTGTAAAAATGCGCAAAACTGACTTTGCGCTTAAAAAAGCGGACCTAAAGCCCGATAAGCAAATAATCGGAAAAATTCTTAAAATAGGCATACCGGTCGCAATGCAGGACGGGTTTATTCAAATTGCCTTTATGGTAATCACCGTAATAGCAAACCGCCGCGGGCTTAACGACGCGGCGGCGGTGGGAATTGTCGAAAAAATAATCGGCTTTCTGTTTCTTGTGCCGTCTTCTATGCTTTCTGCCGTTTCGGCGCTCGGCGCGCAGAATATCGGGGCGCAAAAGCCCGAACGTGCAAGAAAAACGCTGCTTTACGCAATTTTTATTGCCGCGGGCTTTGGCGGCACAGTGGCGGTTATTATGCAGTTTTTATCGAGCGGTGCTGTATCGCTGTTTACCGACAGTGCGGCGGTCATACGGCTAGGCGGCGAGTACCTGCGCGGCTATGCGTGGGATTGTCTTTTCGCCGGAATACACTTTGCGTTCAGCGGGCATTTCTGTGCCTGCGGGAAATCGGGAATTTCGTTTATGCACAATATGATTGCAATACTGCTTGTGCGTATTCCCGGAGCGTATTTTATGTCCTCAATGTTCCCGGGAACGCTCTACCCAATGGGGCTTGCAACAGCGGCAGGCTCTCTGCTGTCGGCAATAATATGCGCCGCCGCATTTATAATTTTAATTAAAAAAGAAAAAAAGGCATAAATTAATGTCTACTGAATAATTGCATTAGCAAATGCAATTATATAAAATCGAGTTAAAATCTCGATTTTATGGGTCAAAACCTTTGTTTTGACCGTCAGTATCCATTGATTGTCGCCTGATTTTAAAAAGAATCAAAATGTGATTCTTTTTAAAGTGCAAGGTTTTTTCGCAAAATTGCGCAAAAACCTTGCACCTGAACAATTCAAAAGTTTACACCAACATGCCAGGTTAGGTACTTTTGAATTGTTCAGCAGGCATTAAATTAAGCCCTGCAGGTGTTCGGAAAGCCGCGACACCCGCAGGGCTTAATGCTGTTAAAATTATTTCGAATCAAACGGCTCGGTCTTTTTCCGCCTTTTCAATGCGGAATTATTTCAATATTTTGACCTTGCCGACAAGCGGGAGCTCCTTTGCAATGCCCTGTGCGGCGTTTACGATACCGATTACGGCAAAGACCACAAAAACAAGACCTACCGCGCCGGTTGCAAACTTTACGGCATTATAAACTATACGCAGCGGTCCCCACATAGTGAGACGCAAGACATAAACCAAAACGCTGCGCACAATATTGTAAGCCACCTCTCCGATTAAGAGCACAAGACCCTGATTGGCATGGAAGCGCGCGAACTTTGATTTCGGCACGGCGATAAGCGGAACCAAAACCAAGAAGCCTATGTACGCCAAGATTGCATAAACCTTATTTGCCGATATGTCCGCCTTATCAAACTCGGCGGTTCTGTCCTCGGTATC
Source organism: uncultured Oscillospiraceae bacterium (assembly GCA_900549055.1). Classification (GTDB taxonomy): domain Bacteria; phylum Bacillota; class Clostridia; order Oscillospirales; family Acutalibacteraceae; genus UBA737. The sequence goes on along the minus strand of URNB01000001.1, from coordinate 75,007 downwards.
GGTAAATTGGTCGAATTTCTGCGCAAAATCAGATGTAGTATTCTGCTGGTATGTGTTCTGCTGATATGTGTTCTGCTCGGGCTGCTTTTCTTCGGCAGCCGGCTCTGCCTTTTGCTCTGTCGGAGCGCCGCAGGAAGGGCAGAATTTAGCATCCTCTTTAAGTTCAGTGCCGCATTTAGTACAAAATGACATTTTTAACATCCCCCTGAATATTTACTGTAATTATATTAACATTTCCGCCGTATTATTTCAAGTACAAAATGCAAAATAAAACGATAATTTGCAGAATAACAATAAGCGGTATGCCGATCATAAAGCTTTTGTGCAGGGTTTTGTGCCGTATAAGCCGCATTGTAAGGTACATTCCCACGCCGCCTCCCAAAAGTGTCAGTGCCCAAAGCGTTCTTTCACGCACACGCCGCTTGCCGCGTTTTGCGCGGCTTTTATCGGCTGTACATACAATAACGGAAATAAAATTTATTATAACAAGCCATACGGCAAGTATTTTTTCATATTGTTCCAAGAAGCATCACCGTGTATATTTTACCAGCCCTACACCGCTTTTTCAAGCTGTTTTTTAAGCTTACATATAATTCGCTTTTCAAGCCTTGATATATACGACTGGGAAATACCCAGCGCGTCCGCCACCTCTTTTTGGGTATATTCCTCGTATCCGTTCATACCGAATCGCATTTCCATTATCTGTTTTTCTCTCGGCGGCAGCTCGCACACAAAGCTTAAAAGCAAAAATCTTTCGTCCTCCTGCTCGATTCCCCTGCCTACCTCGTCGCCGTCGCTGCCTAAAACATCGGATAAAAGCAGCTCGTTTCCGTCCCAATCAATATTGAGCGGCTCGTCAATCGACACCTCGTTCTTCTGCGAGGCGTTTTTTCTTAAATACATTAAAATTTCATTTTCTATGCAGCGCGAGGCATAGGTTGCAAGCTTGATGTTTTTATCCGGGCGAAATGTATTTACCGCCTTGATAAGACCTATGGTGCCTATCGATATGAGATCCTCAATATTAACGGCAGCGGAGTCAAACTTGCGCGCGATGTATACCACAAGCCGCAGATTATGCACAATAAGCTTATTGCGGTTTTCCTGCCCGCCCTCACGCAAAAGCCTTGTTTCCTCCGCCGTGCCGAGCGGCGGAGGAAGTGTTTCCGCCCCGTTTATGTAAAACGAGGGCTTTACTATTCCGAATTTAATAAGCCACTTTATTATTAACGCTCTGATATTCATTTCAGTCGCCCTTCTACATAAAAATTCTTGGATTTACTATTGCCGAATAATCGTCTTTAAGCGGTGTTTTCGATATGGCGAGTATCGGTTTATTAAGCCTTACGTTTCGCTTTCCGTCGCTTACAAGCGCGGTATCGCACCTGAATGCCTCAAGCGTCCCGCCTCCTGTTACCGTGCCGCAGGGCATGACCCTGTAGCGCGAGCGTATTTCCCTGTTAAGGGCAGGGTCGATTTCGCCGAAAAGGGTTTTTACATACTCGACGTCCGCAATTATCACCTCGCCGCCGCCGAATATATCCTCAACCGAGTTTCCGGTATCCACAATTCCCTCCAGCGTTATGCTGCTATTCCCTGCCGAAACGGTAATCTCACATCTTTCCGCCAGCTTTGATGTACCGGAAAATATAAGCTGCAGCAGCCGCAGCAGAAAATACGCCGCAACGGATGAGAAAATCAAAAGTGCCGGTGAAATATTGAAATAAACAACCGAGTTTATAACCGTCATGCCGTTCGGTCTTAATAGATACCAAAGCGCCGTCATAGCTCCGCCGTAGCCGAAGGTCACAAGCAAAAATACCCCAAAGCTGCGCAAAAAGCGTTTGATTTTGCCGAAGCCGAAGCAGATAAATGTCATAGCGGCGCAAACGGCCGTACGGAACAAAATATCCAATATTACTCCACGCGGCGGCAGGAATATGTAGAGAGAAGAAATGCCGCCCGCAGCGGCGGATAAAAGTATACGCCAAAGCGGCGGGTTAAGGTGCTGCAAAAAAGCTGCGGCACGCAGCAGAAAATAATCCACCGCAAAATTCAGTATTATAAGTATATCTGCATATACAACCAAAAGCGCCGCCTCCCTCGTATAATTATTATACGGCGGAGGCGGCGCAAATTATGTCACATTCGCGTGGCGTATTTTGTTGTTTTTAACAGACAATACACTCCGGACACAATGCTTCCCATAACGGAAAATCATCCGATTGTATTGATCGAGTTCACTTTATCTCTTTTCGCCGAGGAAAAATACCGCGAGCGTTCCGGGACCCGAGTGCGCTCCGATAACCGAATCAATATAATTAACAACAGTCTTTTTGACTCCGTAGCGGCGCTTGATTTCATCGGAAATATAGAGTGCTTCTTCCTCGCAGTCTCCGTGGCCTATAAAGACCTCCTGCTCCTTAATGTTGTCAAACGACATCTCGCCGACCGAGTTTATAAGATATTCGACCGATGCCTTGCGGCCTCTGGTCTTGCCGGTCACATAAAGCTTGCCGTCATCCGCAGTGTGCAGAAGCGGCTTTATGCCGAGCAGCGTGCCGAGCATTGCGCTTGAACCCGAAAGTCTGCCGCCGCGCTTTAAGAAGAACAGATCATCGATGGTGAAAATATGGCAAATGTGCAGCTTGTTTTTCTCAATCCAATCAGCCACCTCTTCAATTGAGCGGCCCTCGTTTTTAAGCTTTACGGCATAATGCACCGCCAGACCCTCGCCCAAGGATGCACAAAGCGTATCGATAACTATAACCTTGCGCTCGGGGAATTCGTTTTTGTAATCCTCCGCCGCGTTCACCATATTCTGATATGTTCCCGAAAGCCCGGAGGAGAAAGCAAGCAGCAGTACATCCTCGCCCTTTTCGAGTATCGGCTTTATAACGGCGTCGCAGGTGTCGCGGTCAACAAGCGAGGTGGTGATCTTCGCCTTATCCCGCAAAAGCGCATAGGTCTCCTTGTAATCGGTCTTGACGCCCTTTTGATAGCTTATGAAATCCTTGCCGTTGATATTGTATTTAAGCGTTATAATATCCACATCATAATCGTTTATCTGTTGATCGGTTAAATTCGCGCACGAATCGGTAACTATTCTGTAAGACATTTTTGCATCTGCTCCCAATTATTTTTTTATTATTATACAAATTCATGTATAAAATATCACCCTAAAGTTAAAAATGCAATTCTACTGTAAAAAATATTCGCGGTAGAGTGCGTTTTTTCACTCTACCGACATTAGAATTTCCTTTATTTCCAAGGGTTTATTATAACATTTTTTCCGAAAATAAGCAAGACTGAATTTTTCCGTATTTTTGTGGAAAGTTATTAAAAGAAATCATCAGGAGGTATATTATGAAAAAAGCGATTTCTTTAATAGCGTCTTTTCTCTGCGCGCTTTCCTGCCTTACAATGGCGGGCTGCGGCAAGAAAAAAACAACGGAAGTGTATTTCCTTAATTTCAAGCCCGAATCCGCAACGGTTTATGAGGAGCTGGCAAAGAAATATGAGGAAGAAAAGGGCGTTAAGGTAAAGGTGGTAACCGCCGCCGCAAACGGCTACGAGCAGACCTTAAAGTCCGAAATAGCAAAATCCAACGCACCTACGATTTTCCAGATCAACGGACCTATCGGCTATGATTCCTGGAAAGACTACTGCCTTGATTTAAAGGACAGCAAGCTGTATGACATTTTATCCGATAAATCACTCGCCATTAAGGACGGCAACGGCGTTTACGGTATTCCTTATGTTGTTGAGGGCTACGGAATTATATACAACAACGCCATTATGAAAAAGTATTTCGATTTAAAGGATAAAAAATCGGCGCTTACTTCCGCCGACCAGATAAACAATTTTGCGAAATTAAAAGAAGTAACCGAGGATATGTCCAAGCACCTGAAAGAGTTAGGCATTGAGGGCGTTTTCGCCTCTACCTCGCTTGCAAACGGCGAGGACTGGCGCTGGCAGACCCATCTTTTAAATGTTCCTCTATATTATGAATTCTCCGAAAAGGAAAACGGCAAGGACGCAACCCTTACAGGCCTTGCCGCAAAGGAGATCAAATTCAAGTATAAGGATAACTTTGAAAAGCTCTTCGACCTTTATATCAACAATTCCATTACCAAGCCTACGCTTTTAGGCTCAAAATCGGTTGCCGATTCAATGGCGGAGTTTGCGCTCGGCAAGGTTGCAATGATTCAGAACGGCAACTGGGCGTGGTCGCAGATTTCGGGCGTTTCGGGCAATACCGTTAAACGGGACGATATTAAAATGCTGCCGCTCTATACGGGAATTGACGGCGAAGAAAAGCAGGGTATCTGCATAGGCACCGAAAACTACCTTGCAATAAACAAAAAGGTAAGTAAGGAACTGCAGGATCAGTCGCTTGACTTCCTTTACTGGCTGTTTTCTAGCGATACGGGCAAGCGCTATGTTACCGAAAAGCTGAATTTCATTACACCGTTTACCACATTCTCACAAAACGAGCAGCCCGACGACCCTCTCGCAAAGGAAATTGTGCGCTATATGAACGACGACAGCCTTAACACCGTGCCGTGGATTTTCACCTCATTCCCGAGTGAGGCTTACAAAAAGGAAGTGGGCAGCGCGCTGCTCGATTATGTTCAGGGCGATAAAAAGTGGGAGGATGTTGAAAAAAGCATAACCGAAAAATGGAAGAGTGAACGCGCCTAAATGAACAGAACGGTAAAACACTATTTTCCCATATTCGTGCTGCCTACGCTTATAGCGTTTATTATAGCCTTTGCGGTGCCGTTTGTAATGGGGCTTGTGCTTTCCTTTACCGAGTTCAGAACCGTAACCGACGCAACCTTTGTGGGCTTTTCAAACTATGTGCGCGCGTTTACCGACGATAAGCTCTTTATAAACGCTATGTGGTTTACCGTTAAATTTGCGGTAATATCGGTTATAGGCATAAATGTTTTCGCGTTTTTGCTGGCGCTGCTTTTCACAAAGGAGCTGCCCGGCACAAACTTTTTCCGCACCGTGTTTTTTATGCCGAATTTAATCGGCGGCATAGTGCTCGGCTATATTTGGCAGGTAATAATAAACGGCGTGCTTTATAAGTACGGCTACTCTATAACCTCAAGCCCGACCTACGGCTTTTGGGGACTTGTAATTCTTATGCACTGGCAAATGATAGGCTATATGATGATAATTTATATAGCGGGAATACAGAATATCCCGGGGGATATTATAGAGGCGGCAAAGGTTGACGGTGCAAACTCGGTTACCACCCTTTTCAGAATTATAATACCGTCGGTTATGCCCTCTGTTACCATATGCCTGTTTTTAACCATAACAAATTCCTTCAAGCTTTTCGACCAAAACCTAGCCCTTACCGCCGGCGCACCCGGCGACAGGACGCAGATGGTCGCGCTTGATATTTACAACACGTTTTATTCAAGGAACGGCTACGAGGGCGTAGGACAGGCTAAAGCCGTCATATTCTTTATAATAGTGGCGGTTATAGCTCTGCTTCAGCTGCGCCTGACCCGCAGAAAAGAGGTTGAAAGCTGATTGAAAAGAAAAGTGCTTAATGCGGTTGCCTTTTTACTGCTTATCGCCCTTGCCGCCGCTTTTATTTTCCCGGTTGTCGTTGTGGCGGTGAATTCCTTTAAATCAAAGTTTTCCATTGCGGCGTCACCTTTTACCGTTCCTATGGGAGCGGAGTTTGCCGGTTTTTCAAATTACACCACGGGTATTGAAACAACCGGCTTTCCCGTAGCTTTCGGCTGGTCGCTCTTTATAACCGTCGCCTCAATCGCGCTTATCACCGTTTGCACCTCTATGTGCGCATGGTATATAGTGCGGGTAAAGGGTGTGTTTTCATCATTATTTTACTATGCGCTCGTGTTTTCAATGATAGTGCCCTTTCAAATGGTAATGTTCACAATGTCGAAAACCGCCAATGTGTTAAGCCTTGATAACCCGATAGGGCTTGTGTTTATCTATTTAGGCTTCGGCGCGGGGCTTTCGGTATTCATGTATTCGGGCTTTATTAAAACTGTGCCGCTGGGAATTGAAGAGGCTGCCACTATTGACGGCTGCTCGCCGCTCGGCACATTTTGGCGGGTAGTATTTCCCATTTTAAAGCCCACGGCCATAACCGTTGCGATACTCAACACTATGTGGATATGGAACGACTATCTCCTGCCATACCTTGTTATAGGCAGAGATTATAAAACCATACCAATAGCCGTGCAGTATTTAAAGGGCGGCTACGGCTCGGTTGATATGGGCGCTTTAATGGCAATGCTTGTGCTGTCTGTCATACCGGTAATTATTTTCTATCTTTCCATGCAAAAATATATCATCAAAGGGGTTGCGGCGGGTGCTGTTAAGGGGTAACGATACAAAATATCCGAGAGAGAGCGGAATACTTCTTCATATCACCTCGCTGCCGTCCCCCTACGGTATCGGCTCATTCGGCACCGCGGCTTACAGATTTGTCGATTTTCTTAAAAAAAGCGGTCAGACCTACTGGCAGCTGCTGCCGCTGTGCCCCGTCGGCAAGGGTAACTCGCCCTACAGCTCGGTTTGCTCCTTTGCCGGCGAGCCGCTTTTAATAGACCTTGACGAGCTTGTAAACGACGGGCTTTTATCCCCTGCCGATATTCCCGAGAGTGCCTTTTCGCAGAATGCTGATTATAAGCGCGCGCGGGAATTCAAGCTGCCGCTGATAAGACGCGCTGCGAAAAACTTCAACCGCAAGGACCGCGGCTTTCGCGATTTTCGCCGCGAAAACGCCTACTGGCTGCAGGATTATGCGCTGTTTACGGCGGTAAAAGCGTCCGCGCGCAATAAAAGCCTTTCGGAGCTTGATGACGGCATTAAATACCGCCTGCCCAACACCCTGAAAGCCTTTAAAACCGCCCACGCAGAAGAAATTACAATATGCGAAATTGTTCAGTATTTCTTTTTTAAGCAATATATGAAGCTTAAAAATTACGCAAATACCGCAGGAATTAAAATAATAGGCGATATTCCGTTTTACATTCAACTGGACAGTGCGGACGTATGGAGCAACCCCGATTTGTTTAAGCTGGGGCGCGATATGACCCCAACTCAGGTGGCGGGCGTACCGCCGGATGTCTTCTCGGAAACGGGTCAGCTTTGGGGGAACCCGATATACGATTGGGATGCAATGAAGACCGACGGCTACGACTGGTGGAAAAAACGCCTTGCGCATAATGCGCGGCTTTACGATGTTATAAGAATTGACCATTTTCGCGCCTTTGCCGATTATTATACAATACCCTACGGCGCAGAAAACGCCAAAAGCGGGAAATGGGAAAAGGGCGCCGGGCTTGCCTTTTGGAACATGGTGAAGCCCGCGGTTTCGGCGGAAATTATCGCCGAGGATTTAGGCGGGGACACGCCAGAGGTGAAGAAACTTATTGAAGACACGGGCTTTCCCAACATGAAAATATTGCAGTTTGCATTTGACACTGACCTTGATAATCAGTTCCTGCCTAAAAACTACGATAAAAACTGCGTTTGCTACACCGGCACACACGATAACGACACCGTGCGCGGCTGGTTTGAAAAGGCAACGCAAAAGGAAAAAATAATGTTTTCGGGCACGGTGCCCGCCGATAAAAGCTGCTCGGCGGTACTGAGTCTTATTGCCGCAGGTATGCGCTCGCGCGCGCGAATGGTGATAATACCCATGCAGGACTGGCTGCAGCTTGATTCCTCCGCCCGAATGAACACCCCCGGCGTACCCTACGGCAACTGGGAGTGGCGAATGAGCGGCGATGATATAACCGACGAGCTTATAAGCACGGTAAAGCGGCTCTCCGGCGGGAGAAACGGAGGCTGATTTAATGCGGAATTCGGAACAAAAAAATGCAGCGTTACCGCCGCAAAAACAAATTTTAGGGTTTATCGACAGATTGAAGGCGAGAAAGAGTGCGCTCTTTCCCGCCTTCCTATCATCTGCGCTTTAAAGTGCAGAAAAAACAGCAGTTCCTTTTTTCTTAAGCCACAAATAAATAAGAACAGACAAAATCAAATTAATTGCGGCAACAGCCAGCAAAAACTGCACCGCGCCGAGCTTGTAGCCCACCATAAAGAACAGTGCGCAATAGATTACGGTATAAATAAATCCTCCGAGCATTGCTATCATCACTCCGCCGCTCTGCTTTATCGGAGTTATTTCGCTCGTCCAGTTAAGGTTGGGCATTTTAAGCCCTACAAACAAATCGAAAAGCGCCAAAAGCAGCACGAATGTAAGCGCCGAAACAAACGCCGAAACAAATTGCAGGGGAGTAAACATAAACGCCGCGCAAAGCATACAAATTATAACCGGCGCGCCCGTTAAAATAAGCTGCATATTAAGCTTTGCCCTCAATATGTCAAGCGGCTTTACCGGCAGCGACTGCAGGGTCCAAAGCGATTTACCCTCAAGCGAAATTGAGGGCGCCGCCATATCATTCATTGAGGCGGCTGCGCACACCGCGGTAAACAGCAGTATAACCGCGCTGCCCGAATTTTTGCCGAAAAGCTCATTCATTACAAGCATAAGCGTATTGCCCTTTATAAGCAGAGCTATGCCCAAAACCGGCAGCAGCAAAATTCCCAGCCCGCAGTTTAGCATATAATTGGGGCTTGATACAAACCGCGAAAACTCCTTGTGCAAAAGCGCCGATTGTACGCTCTTTTTCCGAGCGACGGTCTCGCGGTATTTTTTCTTTGCCGTTTTGCCCGTTGCGGTTGCAATTTTCAAAAAGCTGCGGGAAATAAGCACCCACATAAGCGCAAACAGCAGCAAAACAACTGCCGAAACAATAAGCATTGCCATAAAATCACCCGTTCCCACTCTGCCGAAAAGGTAAATGGGGTATGCCGAGCCTTTTATCTTATCGCCGTATTTCGCGGCGTTCACTATTAAATCGCTTATAATATCCTGCGCCTTAAAGCATACAAAATAATAAGCCCCGAAAAACAGCAGCGACACTATTACGGTAATAAAGCTTTTGTTTTTCAGCTTTAAGCTTATTTTTGCCACTACCCAGCCGAGCGCACTTGAAACGGTAAGCACAAAAACCGAAATTAAAAGCACAAGCAAAACGCAGCCGATAACGGCAGGCAGGCTGTGCGACGCGATTATAAGATAAACCGCTGCCGCGGGAATAAGCACCACGCCCGAATACATAAGCCCCATAAGGTAGACCCCGAGCAGGCGGGAAACCATAATAGTGCCCACGGGTATGGGCATAGATAAAAGCAGATCGTTATCCTTTGCGAGGTAGAGCCCCGAATAGGTATTGAACACGCTGCCGAAAGCGCCGAGAAATATTGCAAGCAAGCTCATTATCGCAAAATAGAGCCAGTCAAAGCCGACCGCCGTCAGTGCGCCGCAAAGCGAAACCGACAAAAAGGTGAACATTCCGCCGAGAATACCGACCATTAAAATTACAAACAGCACTATATAGCCCGTAATTGCCGCTTTGGAACGGGCTTTGTTTTTCTTAGCGTCGTAAAAATAGGCACGGAATATTTCGGTAAGCTGCTTTTTAAGAAGTATTTTAACCATACTCAATCCTCCAGCTCAAGGAATACCTGCTCAAGGGATTCATCGCCCTTTACTTCTTCCATTGTGCCCGAGCGGATGAGCCTGCCCGCCTTTATAATGGCAACCTTATCGCAAAGCTTTTCGGCGACCTCCAAAACGTGGGTTGAGAAGAAAATTGCGCCGCCCTTATCGCATTCCTCGCGCATCATTTTCTTAAGGATATGCGCGGCTTTCGGGTCAAGTCCCACAAAGGGTTCGTCCATTATTATAAGCCTCGGGGTATGCAGCCACGCCGCTATTATTGCAAGCTTTTGCTTCATTCCGTGGGAGTAGGCGGCAATAGGCTCTGCCAGGCTTTCGGTCAGCTCAAAGGTATCGGCATATTTTTTAATGCGCGCCGCGCGGTCCTCTGCGCCGACACCGAAAATATCAGCTATGAAATTAAGGTATTTAATTCCGCTCATAAAATCGTACAGATCCGGGTTATCGGGAATATAGGCAATATCTTTTTTACATTCAAGCGGCTGCTCTTTTACAGATTTTCCGTTTATGTATATCTCGCCCGAGTCAAATTGCAAAATTCCCGCAACGGATTTAAGCGTGGTGGTTTTTCCTGCGCCGTTATGACCTATAAAGCCGTAAATTTCGCCGGGGGCTATGTGCAGGCTTAAATCGTCCACGGCTTTTTTATCACCGTATACTTTAGTAAGATTTTCAATTTTAAGCATAAATCTCTCCTCCTGTGTATCTTTCATTATATGACCGCCCGCCGCATTTTTCAAGTCGGTGTTAAGCTTTTGTATGGTTTTCATTTATGTGTTAAAATGATGCGGGCTGATAAAAAGAGAAGTTAACTTCCAAATACGGTATAATGTTTTTACCACAAAACCAAATATCGAAAGGAAGTAACTTCACATGAATATAATAACACAAGAAGTTAAGAAAAAGCAAGCAGTAGTAAAATCTGGTCGGCGGTTTGTATTGTCATTGGATACGCTTTATGTTATAATTATAAGGCAATTATTATCAGAAAGGCAAATGCTTATGATCACTGTCGGAAATGCAGAGCTTAAGGACGCGGAGCGGCTTTTGGAAATATACGATTATTATGTGAAGAACACGGCGATAACCTTTGAATATACAACGCCCACTTTGGAAGAATTTCGCGGCAGAATGGAAAAAACCATGCAGAAATACCCGTATTTGGTGGCGGTAAAGGACGGGGTTATTGCAGGATATGCCTATGCGGGCGCGTTTGTTGGCAGGGCAGCTTACGATTGGTCGTGCGAGACATCTATCTATCTTGATAAAAATGCCCGCAGGTGCGGAATCGGAAAAACGCTCTATGCGGCGCTGGAAAAAGAGCTTAAGAAGATGGGTATTCTTAATATGTACGCCTGTATCGGATATCCCGATAACGAGGACGAATACCTGACTAGAAACAGCGCCGAATTTCACAGCCATATCGGTTTTGTGCAGGTTGGCGAATTTCATAAATGCGGCTATAAGTTCGGGCGTTGGTACAATATGATTTGGATGGAAAAAATCATAGGCGAGCATAAAGAAAAGCAGGCGCCTGTTACCCACTGTAAAGGCACAATATAACTTAAAAAACGGACTGTTGTGTAAAAACAACAGCCCGTTTTTTAAACTCATTCGATATTTGTAACGTTGCTCATATCATAAAGCCCGGCGGGCTTTCCGTAAAGGAATTTTGCCGCCTTAACTGCGCCCACAGCGAAAATTTCGCGTGACTGCGCGGTGTGGGAAAGGGTTATAACTTCATCGTGCCCCGCAAAAATAACCTCGTGCTCGCCGACTATCGTGCCGCCGCGCACCGAGTGTATGCCAATCTCATTTTTCGGGCGTTTGCGCCTTACCGAGTGGCGGTCATACTCATAATTCAACGTGTCGCCGAAAACCGAGTTGATGCCGTTCGCAAGCATTATTGCCGTGCCAGAGGGCGCGTCCAGCTTTTGGTTATGGTGCTTTTCTATTATTTCAATATCAAAGCCGTCGCCGAGTACCTTTGCGGCTTTTTTTGCAAGCGCCGCCACAAGGTTTATGCCGAGCGACATATTAAATGTAAAAAATACAGGAATATTTTCAGCCGCCGCGCGTATTTTTTCGGTCTGTGAATTATCATAGCCTGTGGTGGCAATAACTACGGGGATATTGTTTTTTACGGCGTATTCAAGCATAGGCTCCAGCATTGAGGGGTGGGAAAAATCAATTATCATATCGGCTTTAACATTTATATCGCCGAAGGAAGAAAAAATAGGAAATTTTTCGCCGTTATTGATTTTGTCAACCCCCGCGACGACCGAAATATCGCTGTCGGCAGCCGCAGTGCTTGCCACAAAGCCGCCCATTCTGCCCGACGCCCCGCATAATATTACTTTTATCATATGTATTTCACTTCCGCTTTTTAATTGCACCCGACAGGTAAAAGCCTATCGGGTGCAGTGAGTTTGTTTTTTATTTAAGGCAGCCGCACTCTATAAGCTTTTCGCGAAGCTTCTCGCGCGCCGCACTCTCCATAGGATAAAGCGGCAGGCGGCAGGGACCCGCTTCAAGCCCTAACATATTCATAGCCTCTTTTACGGGAATGGGGTTAACGTCGCTGAAAAGCGCGTTCATAAGCCCCACATACTTTATTTGCATTTCTGCGGCGGTTTTTGTGTGCCCCTCAAGGTATTCGGCGCACATCTTATGCATAACCCCCGGCAGGAAGTTTGAAAGCACCGAAATAACGCCAATTCCGCCGAGCGACATCATAGCTACGGCCTGGTCGTCGTTTCCTGAATAAATATCAAGGTCGTCCCCGCAGAGATAGCGGGTTTTAGCAACCGAGGATAAATCACCGTTAGCCTCCTTGGTGGCTACTATATTCGGGTGCTTTGAAAGCTCCTTGTAGGTTTCGGGCTTAATTGCAACCCCCGTGCGCGAGGGCACGTTATAAAGAATTATCGGCTTATTAACGCGGTCGGCAATGTAGTTGTAGTGCGCCACAAGCCCGCGCTGCGAGGTTTTGTTGTAATACGGCGTTACCATAAGAAAAGCGTCGGCGCCCGCCTTTTCGGCGTCCTCGCAAAGCCCTACGGAATACACCGTGTCGTTGCTGCCCGTGCCTGCAATAAGCGGCACTCTGCCTGCGTTTACTCTTGCGGCGGTTTCAATAACCTTAACGTGCTCATCATAATTAAGCGTGGATTTTTCGCCCGTAGTACCGCAGATCACAAGCGCATCAATTCCGCCCTTTACCTGCTCGTCAACAAGTGTTTCAAGGCGCTCAAAATTTACGCTGCCGTCTGCTTTCATAGGGGTGATAAGTGCCGTGGCTGCTCCCGTGAATATGCGTTTTTTCATAAAAGACCACTCCGTTTCTTACAAAATCAGTCCATATAACCCTTTGCACACAGTAATTCGGCTAAAAGCACCGCGCCGCCCGCCGCGCCGCGCAAAGTATTGTGCGATACACAGACAAACTTATAATCATACTGCGTATCCTCGCGCAAGCGCCCGACGGATATTGCCATACCGCCCTCGGAATCTCTGCAAAGTCTGGTTTGCGGCATATCGTCCTCGGTGTAATAATGTAAAAACTGCTTGGGCGCGTGCGGCAGGGAGAGCGCTTGCGGCTCGCCCGAATAGTTTGCCCATATTTCAAGTATTTCTTCTTTTGTGGGTTTCTTTTTAAAATCAACGAAAACCGAGGCTAAATGACCGTCCGATACCGGCACGCGAATACACTGCGCGGTGAATTTCGGGCTTTCTGCCGGTACTATTTCGCCGTTTTCTATCTTACCCCAAATTTTAAGCGGCTCTTTTTCGCTCTTTTCTTCCTCGCCGCCGATAAAGGGGATAACGTTATCTATCATTTCGGGCCAGCGTTCAAAGGTCTTGCCCGCGCCCGAAATTGCCTGATAGGTGGAAACAAGCACCCTTTCAACGCCGAATTTTTCATCAAGCGGGTAAAGGGCGGGCACATAGCTTTGCAGCGAGCAGTTTGATTTTACCGCAATAAAGCCGCGCTTCGTGCCGAGGCGCTTTCTCTGCGCGGGTATTATTTCAAGGTGCCCGGCGTTGATTTCGGGTATTATCATAGGTACGTCGGGCGTGAAGCGGTGCGCACTGTTGTTTGAAACAACGGGGCACTCATGCTTTGCATATTTTTCTTCAAGCGCCTTTATTTCGTCCTTTTTCATATTAACGGCGCAGAAAACGAAATCTACCCGTTCGGTTATTTTATCAATATCACGCTCGGCATCAAAAACGGTCATATCCCGTAAATTTTCGGGTATAGGCTCTTTCATTGCCCAGCGGCTGCCTATTGCGTCGGTATATTTTTTGTCGGCTGAATTTGAGCTTGCTGCAAGCGCGGTCACATTGAACCACGGGTGATTATGCAGCAGCAGCGCAAAGCGCTGACCTACCATTCCTGTAGCGCCGATTATACCGACATTGTACTTTTTCATTTGAAAACACATTCCTTCTGAAGACATTTTTAAAATTCAATCTTGAATTATATTGCCCTATGCAATATAATTAACTATAACATTACGGATAATGTTTGTCAATTTATTTTATGCCGAAATATCAAAGAAGTTGTGGATTATTTTATGAAAACAAGTGATTTTTATTACGACCTGCCCGAGGAGCTTATAGCGCAAACGCCCGTTGAGCCGAGAAATTCTTCAAGGCTTATGGTGCTGCCGCGAAACGGCGGGAAAATAGAGCATAAGCATTTTTACGATCTGCCCGAATTTTTAAAGCCCGGCGACTGCCTTGTGCTTAATAACACCCGCGTTTTACCGGCGCGGCTTTACGGCACGCGGGAGGACACGGGCGCGGTAGTTGAATTTGTGCTTTTGCGGCAGCACGGCAATAAGCTCTGGGAGTGCCTTGCGGGCCCCGGCAAAAAGGCTAAAACGGGGTATAAATTCAAATTTTCCGATAAGCTGACAGCAATCGTGACCGACGTTTTGGAGGACGGCAACCGCATGATAGAATTTGCCTGCGAGGGCGATTTTTTCGCGGTGCTTGATGAGGTGGGGCAAATGCCCCTGCCGCCGTATATAAAGGAAAAGCTAAAGGATAAAGAGCGCTACCAGACGGTATATTCAAAGGACGCAGGCTCTGCCGCCGCGCCTACCGCGGGTCTGCACTTTACAAAGGAAATGCTTGAAAGCATTAAGGCTATGGGCGTAAATATAGCCTATGTTACGCTGCATGTGGGGCTCGGCACCTTCAGACCGGTTAAGGTGGAGGACGTAACGCAGCACAAAATGCACACCGAGCATTATTACATACCCGAAGAAGCGGCGAAAACCATAAACGAGACCCGCAAAAACGGCGGGCGCGTCATATGCGTAGGCACTACCTCATGCCGCACGGTTGAAAGCTGCGCGAAGAAATGCGGCGAAATAAAGGAATGCTCGGGAGACACCGATATTTTTATTTACCCGGGCTTTGAATTTAAGTGTATGGATGGGCTTATAACCAATTTTCACCTGCCCGAAAGCACGCTTATAATGCTGGTTTCCGCCTTTGCGGGATACGATAATGTGATGAACGCCTACAATATTGCCGTTAAAGAAAAATACCGCTTTTTCAGCTTCGGCGACGCAATGCTGATTTTATAGATAAGGAATTAATTTATGTACAAGCTTTTAAAACAAGAGGGCAGCGCGCGACGCGCCGAATTTACAACCAACAGGGGAACCGTTCAAACCCCCGCATTTATGAATGTGGCAACAGCTGCGGCAATAAAGGGAGCGGTTTCCGCAGAGGACTTAAAAACTCTCGGCTGCCAAATAATGCTTTCAAATACCTACCATTTGCATGTCCGCCCGGGCGATGAGGTCATACGCGGCTGCGGCGGCCTTCATAAGTTTACAACCTGGGATGGGCCTATTCTGACCGATTCGGGCGGCTTTCAGGTGTTTTCGCTGGCGACCCTCCGCCATATAACCGAGGAGGGCGTTACCTTTGCCTCGCATGTGGATGGCAGACGGATATTTATGGGACCCGAGGAAAGCATGACAATACAGTCAAACTTGGGTTCTACAATCGCAATGGCGTTTGACGAATGTGTGGAAAACCCCGCCGAGTATTCATACTCCAAGGCCTCCTGTGAGCGCACCGCGCGCTGGCTTGCGCGCTGCAAAAAGAAAATGGCAGAGCTGAACGCAATGCCGGGAACGGTGAACCCCGAGCAAATGCTTTTCGGAATAAATCAGGGCTGTACCTACACCGATCTGCGGGTCGAGCATATGAAAAAAATAGCCGAATTAGAGCTTGATGGCTACGCAATAGGCGGGCTTGCCGTGGGCGAGCCTACCGAGGTTATGTATGATATAATTGATAATGTAACGCCGCATATGCCGCAAAATAAAATACGTTACTTAATGGGTGTGGGAACTCCCGCGAATATACTCAACGCCGTTGAACGCGGGGTCGATTTGTTTGACTGCGTAATGCCGAGCCGCAACGCGCGCCACGGGCATTTGTTTACTTCAAAGGGAATTATAAATCTTAACAATAAAAAGTACGAGTACGATATGTCCCCGATAGACGAAAACTGCGGCTGCCCCGTTTGCCAAAGGTACAGCAGGGCGTATATCAGGCACCTGCTTAAAAGCCAGGAAATGCTTTCGCAAAGGCTTACGGTTATGCACAATCTGTGGTTTTACAATCACCTTATGGAGGATATAAGAAACGCGCTTGATAATGGCTGCTTTGCCGAGTTTAAGCGCGAAAAGGAAGAAATACTGTCGACGAGAATATAATAAAAGGCATTTAACTTTAAAATACCCCTGCAGGCAAAAATGATGTGTAGGGGCTGTAAAAAACAACCGAAAAAAAGAGGATAAATACACATAGAATATAGATTTCAAGGTGCGGAAATCAAGGTTCTTCTTCAAATTATGTGTAAAGTCCAAGGTACAGTACAAAAAAGCAAAGCAATGAATGGCGCGAAAGGCGAAAATCGCCTTAAGAGTTAAATACATAAATTAAGCGCATATAAATTTTAAAATAAAATCTGTCTTTGAATTCCGAATTCAGCATTCCGAATTCCGCATTAAAAAAATGTTTACCGCCGAAAATTTATCCGACAAAAGCTCCCACTCGTTTTGAAGTGCCGTCGGTTTTTCATCGGTTTCTTCGGCGGGGAAAGTAATAATTGCTTTGTCTTCGCAAACGACTTTGTAAAATGTGCCGCCGAGCCTTCTTATCAGCAGCTTTTGCGTATTGTAAAGCACAATACCCGCAAGGTGAATAGTAACTGTATTTTTATCGGCGGATATTAAAATACTGCCGTCCTCTGTGCAATTATCCGCCGAAAGCAGTAAAAGTGCGGTTAATGCCTTTCGGTTTATAAGAAAAACTCCGCCGCCCGACAGCCCGACTGATAACCGTTTGCCCCTTTGCAGCAGTATAATGATTGCAGCGCCCAAAAGCGAATCGGCGTATTTTAAAATATCAAGCGGCGAGTTTTCACCCTCTGAGCTCATCGCCTCACACAGCATGATTTTTTTAAGCTGTAAAAGCAGCTTTTCCGTGTTCCGCCCGCGCAGAATTCCTCTTTGAATGTGAAGCCGCAGCGCAGCTAAATACCGCTCGCGCAGCTTTGACAAATATATCATATTGCAACCTCCGCATATGAGGTTATTATGCCAAAATATATAAAAAATAAAAAAATTGTTAAATATTAAACAAATAGCTTGAAAAAGCTTGTCAAATGGGTTAAAATAGAAAATGTAAATTATTAAGGAGGTTTTTCCAATGGTAAAAGTTGCTATTAATGGTTTCGGCCGTATAGGCCGTCTCGCTTTCCGTCAGATGTTCGGCGCAGAAGGCTATGAGGTTGTTGCTATAAACGATCTTACAAGCCCGGCTATGCTCGCTCACCTTCTCAAGTACGATTCCGCACAGGGTCGCTATGCTCTGGCTGACAAGGTTTCCGCAGGGGAAGACAGCATCACTGTTGACGGCAAGACCATAAAGATTTATGCTGAAAAGAACGCTGCGGATCTTCCGTGGGGTGAAATCGGTGTTGATGTAGTTCTTGAGTGCACCGGCTTCTACACCTCGAAGGACAAGGCTCAGGCTCATATCGACGCAGGCGCTAAAAAGGTTGTTATTTCCGCTCCGGCAGGTAAGGATCTTAAGACCATCGTTTACAGCGTTAACGAGAAGACTCTTGACGCAAACGACAAGATTATCTCCGCTGCTTCCTGCACCACCAACTGCCTGGCTCCGATGGCTGATACTCTTAATAAGTATGCTCCGATTCAGAGCGGTATCATGACCACCGTTCATGCCTTCACCGGCGATCAGATGGTTCTTGACGGCCCGCACAGAAAGGGCGACCTTCGCCGTGCACGCGCCGCTGCCGTTAATATCGTTCCGAATTCAACCGGCGCTGCAAAGGCTATCGGTCTTGTAATTCCGGAGCTTAACGGTAAGCTCATCGGTTCTGCTCAGCGTGTTCCGGTTCCGACCGGCTCTACCACCATCCTCGTTGCTGTTGTTAAGGGCAAGGATGTAACTGTTGAGGGCATCAACGCCGCTATGAAGGCTGCTTCTTCAGCTTCCTTCGGCTACACCGAGGAGCCGCTCGTATCTTCCGATATTATCGGCATCACCTACGGTTCGCTGTTTGACGCTACCCAGACAATGGTTACCAAGATCGACGACGATACCTATCAGGTACAGGTTGTTTCCTGGTATGACAATGAAAATAGCTACACCAGCCAGATGGTTCGTACCATTAAATATTTCGCAGAGATCTGATAATAAAAATCTCCGCTCCGGCGCTCTCCGTTTTCCGGAGGGCGCCGGATTTTTCTTATAAAAGGACTTGATAAAATGAGCGGAAGCCGGGAGGATGTTTTCGATAAAATTATGCGTCTGCCGCTGTTTAAAAAAATTGAGCCGTTTTACAAAAGGCATAAGGAAGTGCTGCTGTATCTCTTCTTCGGCGGTGTGGTGACGGTTGTGAGCATCGGCTCATATCAGCTTGCCTGCGCCGTTTTCGGAATCGACGCGCTTATTTCAAATGTGATTTCATGGATATTGGCGGTGCTTACGGCGTATATCACAAGCAGAATATGGGTGTTCCGCAGCACGGCGGATACGAGGGGCGCCGTTATAAAGGAAATAATCAATTTCTTCGGCGGCAGAGCGGCGACGCTTGCGATTGAAGAGCTTATAATTTTGGTATTCGTAACATGGCTTCACTTCAACAGCCTTGCCGTGAAGCTTGCGGCGCAGGTAATCGTTGTGCTTCTGAACTATGTTTTCAGCAAGCTTTGGATATTCAAATCAAACTAAAAAATCCCGTCGGGACAGTATATTCCGCCCTACGGGATTTTGTTATTAAATTGTTCACAATTTCGTCTTGAAAAAGCGGACTGAAAATGTTATATTTGTATTATTAAGTGTAATCCGAGGAGACGGGGAAATGTCCGAGAAAGAAACAAACGAGATTCTTGAGGAGCAGCGCCGCGCGCGTCAGGAATTTTTGGAGCTTAAAAAAATGCAGAGCGGGGAAATGGAAGCTCCGCCGAAGCCGAGCGAGGTTGCTATAGTTCCGAAAACACCGAAGGAAAAATGGGATAATTTTTGGTTTCAGTATAAATGGTATGTTGTTGCGATAACGGCTGTTACCGTTGTGCTGGCGGTGCTGATAACCCAGTGCGCCACAAGAACAAAATACGATATGGAGGTTGTGTATTTTACCTATACCGCGGCGCTTGACGAGCAGACGAACGCGGTGGCAAAATATATTGCCGGGTATGCCGAGGATGTGAACGGCGACGGCGAAATAAATATTCAGGTTGTCAACTGCAGCTTTAACGGAAAGTCGGGCGATACGCAGTACCGCTACACCATGATGACCAAGCTTCAGGCGATGATAGCCGGTGATCAAAATGCGATGCTGTTTATAACGGATGAGGATTCATATAAATATCTTGCTGATCTGTCGAATGGAGATGGGCTTTTTGATGGTGAGCCGTTTATGCTCGGAGAGGAATTCTACAAGGCAACCGAAACCGACAGCTACGGTAAGCTGCCCGAGGGACTGCGCATTGCCTGCCGCCGTGTGTCGGATACCGTCCTTGAAAGCAAAAAAGGCTCTTCCGATGCGCATACCAATGCCGAAAAAACGCTGGAAGCGATAAAGAGCGGCAAAAAGAATTAAGAGTCGGCTTTGATTCCGATTTAAAATAAATACGGTTTAGGTATACCGAATATTCCGCAAACGGCAGACCTGCGGGATATTCGGTTTTTTATAAATACAGCGCAGAAAAGTGCAAAAAAATATAAAAACTCCATTTGCAAAAGCGGGGAAAAGCTGTATACTGATAATTAATGTCTACTGAATAATTGCATTAGCAAATGCAATTATATAAAATCGAGTTAAAATCTCGATTTTATGGGTCAAAACCTTTGTTTTGACCGTCAGTATCCATTGATTGTCGCCTGATTTTAAAAAGAATCAAAATGTGATTCTTTTTAAAGTGCAAGGTTTTTTCGCAAAATTGCGCAAAAACCTTGCACCTGAACAATTCAAAAGTTTACACCGACATGCTCGGGTTAAGGTACTTTTGAATTGTTCAGCAGGCATTAATTAGAACAGGCATAGATGTTGTTGCCTATGTGATACGTACCCGCCTAACCGTTTGGAGGAAAAATGAAAAGCAGAATTTATTATGCGGCAGATTACGGAGTATTACCCTGTGCGGGAGATTGCGCAGGGGAGCTTCAGGCTTTATTTGACAGTATTACCGACGGCTCATGCGTCGTTTTTAAAACCGGCAGCTATTATCTTTCAGGGCTTATAACCGTGAAGGGTAAAAGCGATATAAAAATATTCGGGAATTTTTCGGAAATAGTAACGCATTTTGACGCGTGCGGCCCGAAATCCGCCACTAACGAGGCGTTTGAATTCACAGATTGCCGCGATATTGAAATAACGGGATTTTTCTTTGACACCGATTCTCCGATAGGCGCCGCCGGTGAGGTTACCGCTATTGATTTCAAGAATAAAACCGTTGATGTGAAGATATATGATGAATTTCCCGTTACCGGATATGAGCATATTTGCGGAACTAACAGCTTTGATATAAAGGGATCACCCGATTATGCACTTGCGACCTATAACGATTATATTGAGGAGCGCAGCTTCACATTGCCGGACGGTACGGTATCAAAGCGCTATGAGGGTCTTAATTATGAGGTTGTAAGCGACCGTATTATCAGACTGAAGCTTGACGGCATTCTTCCCGAAAAGGAGGCTTGCAGGCTTAAAATAGGGCACAAGATCAATATACGGTATGAAATATACGGTCATTCCTTACTGTCGTTTTATTTTTGCAGCAGGGTTACTTTAAAGAATATAACGGTATACTCTGCCGCAAGCTTCGCGGTTACTGTGGAGCCGCGATCATCGGATTTTACATTCGATAATTTTTCCGTTCGTGTAAATAAGGGCTCGAAGCGCCTTATGGCGATAAACGCCGACGGCATACATATATTGGGGCTTATGGGAAGGCTTGTGCTTAAAAACTGCAATTTGGAGGCAATGGGGGACGATACGCTAAATATTCACGGTCTGGCGCTTGAGGTTGTGAAAACCGAAAACGGCGGCAAGACAATTACTGCCGACGGAATGGAGGGCAGACCTAAAAAAGCCATATGCGAGTGCACATGGGCACAGCCCGGAGACAGAATAGCTGTGTATGACAGGAAAAGTTTTTTGCAAACGGCGGAGTTTACGGTAAAAAGCGTCTTACCGAACGGAATTTTCGAGACGGAGGATATGAGCGGAACAGTCAAACAGGGGTGTGTGCTTGCCAACAAGGCATTTTTTGCGGCGGTGCATATTGACTGCTGCACCCTGCGGAGTACCAGAGCGCGCGGTGCGCTGATACAAACGCAGAATGTTTTGATTGAAAACAGCTATATTTACGGAATTTCATATGCCGGGCTGCTTTTTTCTCCCGATATTAAACGCTGGTGGGAGGTTGCGCCTGCCGAAAATGTTGAAATACGCAATAACATTTTCGAGCATTGCTCACATGCCTCCGATACAATGCCGGACGGGGCGGTCTCATTCAAGGCGTCGCATGACGGGGAAAGCGGCGAATACCCTGCGGGAGTTCATAAAAATATTTTAATACATAATAACCGCTTTAAAGACTTTTGCGGCTGCGGAATATTTGTCTCGGCAGCCGACAGCGTTCGCATTGAGGACAATGTGTTTGAGCGGGATAAGACCGCTCAAAAGCAGGGCTTTGATATAAGGCTTGTAAACTGCCGCAATACGAAAATACATAATAACCGTGATGATGATTTCCCCGAAAGGTTAATAAGCATTGAATAAAAGCATCCGTGCCGACTGCGGAATGTCGGCGCGGATGCTTTTTATGATTTTTCAAAATCGTTAACATGATTGAACCAGTTGTTATTTTGCTGCATTTTGTTTTTGAATTCGGACGGAGAGACCTTCATGAATTTTTTAAACTGACGGCTGAAAAAGTAAATATCGGAAAAGCCCAATTCCTCGGACACCTCGGTTATTTTTTTGCCTTGGGACAAAAGCTCGCAGCTGTAATTGATCTTTTGCTTTATAATATAGCTCTTTGGCGTGTCGTGAAAAATGCTTTGAAAAAGCTTTAAAAAGTAGGAATAGCTTATTCCGCACTGCACCGCCAGATCCTCAACGGTTATTTTGCGGTTTGTCAGCGTTTCCGCTATAAGGTCTACGGCGGGCTGAATTATTTTAAATTGATCGGAGGTGGTATATATATTGGTTTGAAGATTGCTTATGATGTTGTAAAGAATGGAAAGACATTTTGTATATGTGCCGGATTGATTTTTCTGCCAGGTGGAAAGTATTTGGTTAAAATCGTGATACATTGAATTTCCGAACATGGTTTTAAAAAGCTGCTGCTGATACTTCCCCGAATAATTGGTGGTAAAGAAAATATCTATAAACGAGCCCTTTTTATTAAAATCAATACGGTATTTTTCATGCTCGCCGGCGGGCAGGAAGAGAATATCGCCGTGACTGATGTTAAATACGCTTTTGTCAAAATAAATCGTCGCCTCGGTTTGGTAGAAAAAGATAAGCTCGTCAAACAAAAGCTGCGTTCTGTACTCAACAAAATTATTCGTGTAAATATTTGTATCGATGTAGTGAACGCGCTGAAGCGAATTTATATAGAAATCGTTTGAATTGAAGATCATTGTAACCACCCGTACAAAGAAGCATTTTACAAAATTGTATTTTTATTCCATAAGCCTGTCAATGGTAAAAAACACAGGAATGGCTTGATTTTATTCTTCAATTATAATAGATTTCAATAAAAAAATCAATAAATATTTCCCCAAAATATAATCCGAAAAATTTTCGGAAGTTAAATTAGTGAAGAAAAGTGCAAATTATAATAAAAATTGCATTTAAAAAAATAAGGCAATCGATTATAATAATTGGGCAGAATGACAACATAAATCCGAAAAAGCAGGGAGTTGACGGTAATGTTCCGATACCAAAAAATTGACCGACTGATAAAGGCAGTATGCTCTTTGCTGCTTGCCGCCGCGCTTGTTGCCGGCTGCGGAAGCAGTGAGGAAGTAAAAAAGAAAAAGAAGAAGATCATTAAAAAGGTAATCGTTGTGCAGAACGACGAAAGCACCGATTCTTCTTCAAGTGACAGCTCGGATGACAATTATTATTATGACAACGATAATAATTCCGACAGCGGCAGTACAGAGGATGACGGCACCTCCGAAAGAGAAAAACGCCCGCGCGCAACAAAGAACACCTCGTCAGGCTCCGAAGCGGACGAAAAGAGCGAGATTACCGTAAGCGCCGTAAAATGGAACGGACCTGCAGGTTATACCGTTATATATCCGAAGGGTAATGCCGAAATGAAAGCTGCGGCGGAGAAGATACGCTCGTATTTTTCGGAAAAGGCGGGGCAGAAGCTCACCGTTTCCGATGACAGTGCGGCTGTCGGCGCGAAGGAAATACTTATAGGCAATACAAACCGCCGCAAATCGGAGCTTAAGGAAAATAAATATGCCGTATCCCTTAAAAATAACAAAATTTATATAGAGGGCGGCCACACCGCGATGACCGAAACCGCCGCAGAGTGGTTCGTATCCCTTAATTATGAAAGCGGAAAGCTTAATACGCTGAACGGTGAATGCAAAAGCTTCAAATCGCAGATTAAAAGCGACTACAAATATGTCTGGGGCGATGAGTTCGGCGGAAATGCCCTTAATATGAATAAGTGGTGCTTTGAAAATAAGATGGCGGGTACAAGCATGATGCCGCTCATGAGGGATTCAAATGTTGTCAATGTCAATAACGGTCTGCTCAAAATGACGGCTATACGCTATTACAATCCCGCATTGCCGACAGCGGAATACGCCACCAATTCATCAATATGCACGCAGAACACCATGAGCTATAAATACGGCTATCTTGAAATGCGGGCGATGGTGCCGTACAGCGTCGGGGCATGGCCGTCCTTCTGGCTTGTGAGCGGCGGCGCGCTGAAGGATGAAAGCACTAAACACGATTACGGTGTTGAAATAGATGTTTTTGAAATTTTCAGCAGCACAGACACCGCAATACCGAACATACATAAATGGTTCCATAACGGAAAGCACACAATGTATAACGGCAATCACTATAACAAAACCACAACGACAAACTATGTGTTCAAAAATACCGATAATTTATCGAAGGAATACCACACCTACGGCTTTGAGTGGACCCCCGAAAAAATGATAATGTCGGTTGACGGCGAGGATTACATGACCTTTGACATGACCGACGATTTCGATAAAAACGGCGGTATGGGCGGCTTTAATTCTCCTTTGCTTATTATTTTGAATAACTTTATATATGCTCCGGACTTAGGAGAGACAAATGCAAGCAACCGTGTGAACAACAGCGATCTTCCCTTTAATTATTTTGTCGATTATATAAGACTTTATCAGAAGCCGGGAGTCGGGGCGTTAAATTTGGCAGGGTAAAGAAAAAACACCTTATGCCCCTGAAAGGTTTGAATTATATGAGCAGATTCTCGAAAAGAATAATTTCATTTGCCGCCGCGGCACTGCTTGCGGTGCAGTGCTTATCGGCGTCTGCCGCAGGTGTATCGGCGCAGAGTGCGGCTTATGAGAGCAGCATTGAGCTTTTGAAAAACGCCGTTTACAGAGCCGGTATCAGTGAAAAGGACGGAGCTGTTTTATGGAACGACGGAGTCGGGGATCTGAATTTTAAATTTAATATGCAAAGCGGCGGCAGCTATAACCTGAAAATAGTATGGAAGCCCTGCGGCAGCGGTACAGATGTTGCCATCGGGTTACTGTTAGACGGTGAATATCCGTTTGAGGGAATTGAAAACACGGTGCTCAAAAGGCTGTGGAAAAATGCGTCGGATGAGCCGAGGCGTGATTCGCTCGGCAATGAATTCGCTCCCGAGCAGATAGAAACGGGCGAATTTATCACCTCGCTTGTCTGCGATAATTCGGGTGCCGCAAGCGAGCCTTACGCCTTTGACATCAAGGCGGGAGAGCATACTCTGACACTGCGTTCGCCCGAGCAGGGAATAGAGATATCATCACTTTCTTTGGTTCCGATTTCGGAAAGTGACGACTATAAAACCGTAAGCCGTAATTACAGCCTTCAAAAGCTTGACACCGAAATTATAAACATACATGCGGAATCGGCGACGGATAAAACGAGCCGCTCTATAATCCCGAAGTCAAACAACAGCGATGCCGGTATGACGCCGTCCGACGCGGCATTATCGAAAATCAATTATATCGGCGGCAGCACATGGCAGAAGCCCTTTGAAAGCCTTTCGTGGACTTTTGAGGTTAAGGAAGCGGGATATTATTATCTCAATATGCGCTACAAGCAATCTGAGCTAATTAACGGGCAGAGTGTACGCCGACTGAAAATTGACGGCAGCGTTCCGTTTTCTCAAGCGGAAGAGCTGGTTTTCCCATACGGCTCTGCCTGGAAATATTATACATTCGAGGATGATAAAGAGCCGTATTATTTTTATCTTGATAAGGGAACGCACACATTGACGCTCGAAGTAAATGCGGGAAATAAGTCGGAATATTTTTCGAGACTGAAAAAAATTGTAAATACGCTCGGCGATGAATACATAAAGATTGTTGCGATTACCGGCGAAACACCGGATGCCAACCGCGATTATGAGCTTTTTAAGCAGATTCCGGATTTTACCGAAACGCTGACGGAATGTCGTGAGCTTCTGCTGAAGCTTGCGGAAGATATCGATTCGGAATCGTCCGACCGCAGCTCGCAGTATACTGCGGCTATGAAAAACACGGCGCGCGTGCTTGCCGCAATGCTTAAAAGCCCTTATTCGGCGCAGCAGTACCTTTCGGATTACTACACTAATTACACATCGCTAGGCTCATGGCTTTATGATATGGTGAATATGCCGCTTGCGCTTGACGAGCTTTATATTGTTCCCTACGGGGCAAATGCGGCGGAGAAAAGCGCAGGAATTATTAAGCGGTTGGTTTACGGCTTTAAGCGCTTCTTTGTGTCTTTTTCCTCTGATTATGCAATATCGGACAGCAAGGAAGGCTCGGAGACGGTAAGGCTGTGGGTCAACTGGGGACAGGATCAGGCGTCGGTTCTGAATTCGCTTATAAAGGAATCCTTCACCGAAAAAACGGGTATAAGCGTCAAGCTTGAAATCGTCAACACGCCGCTTATTAACGGTATACTTTCAGGCAACTTCCCGGATGTATCGCTGCAAATGTCAAGGGTAGATCCGGTAAACCTCGGGATACGCGGTGCCTTGAGCGATCTCAGACAGTTCGATGACTGCTCGGATGTGCTTAAAAGCTTTCAGCCGGGAGCGGAAACACCGTATGCATACGGCAACGCGCTTTACGCACTGCCCGATACGCAGAGCTTCTTTTTAATGTTTTACAGGGAAGATATATTCGGCAGCCTCGGATTATCCGTTCCGAAAACATGGACTGAATTTTTAGAGGCAGCCACGGTTATACAGCGTAATAATATGAGCGTTTATATGCCGTATACGCAGATAACCTCCTCCACCACAGTGAATGCGGGAATCGGGGGACTCAATGTCTTCCCGACGCTCATGACACAAAGCGGATTAAGTCTTTATAACGATGAGCTTGACGGAACGGCACTTACTTCCGATAAAGCGGTTGAGATATTTGAAAAATGGACGGAGTTCTACACGGATTACGATTTCTACAAGGAAGCGGATTTTTATAACCGCTTCAGAGTAGGCTCAATGCCGCTCGGTATCGCGCCGTACACAATGTATATGACGCTGTATTCGGCGGCGAGAGAAATCGAGGGCAGATGGACTGTAGCCGAGGTTCCCGGAACCGAAAACGGAAATAATTTTGTTTCGGGCGCGGGTACGGGCTGCGGAATAATCGAGAAATCAAAGAATAAAAAGGCCGCCTGGGAATTTTTGAAATGGTGGGTCTCGGCGGATACCCAGGAAAGATACAGCAATAATGTAGAGAGTATACTCGGAATGATAGGCAGAATAACCACCTCAAATGTTGAAGCACTGTCGCGCCTTGCGTGGAAGCCTGAGGTGCAAAAGGTCATTAACAGCGAGTGGGCGCTTGTTAAAGAGGTTCCGGAGGTGCCCGGCAGCTATTATATGACCCGCTGCGTCGATCAGGCGTTTTGGTCGGTGGTGAACGGAACCTCAAGAACTAAGGACGCACTTGTGAAATGGAGCAGGGTCGCGGATGATGAAATTAAACGCAAAATAGCAGAGTACCGATAATTTCCCGCGGGAGCGGCAGAATGGAGAATTTTATGAAACGCAATAAAATCGGAAAAAATGAATTGGCTGCAAATTTTAAAGAGAATATCCCGATGTTTGTTATGTTTGCGCCGTTTTTGATTTTCTTTGTTCTTTTTACGGTTCTTCCGATATTCTCTTCCCTTGCCTTAAGCTTTACCTCGTATGACCTGATAGCTTCTCCGGTATTTAACGGAATAGACAATTACAAAAGACTTATAGTAAATGATATGACCTTTGCCGTTACGGTAAAAAACACCTTGGTCTTCGCAATAGTGGCAGGTCCGCTCGGCTTTTTGCTCTCGTTTATTTTAGCCTGGGCGGTAAACGAATTTTCACCGGGGGCGCGTGCGTTTATGTCGCTTATGTTTTATGCGCCGTCGCTTGTCGGAAATGCTTACTTTATTTGGCAGGTCGCCTTCAGCGGGGACAGCTACGGCTATATAAACAGTATGCTTTTATCACTCGGAATAATAACCGAGCCGATAACCTGGCTTAAAAACGAAGCCTACCTTATGCCGATAATAATTGTTGTTCAGCTGTGGCAGAGCATGGGTGTCTCGTTTCTTGCGAATATTTCGGGACTGCAGAATATAAACAGAGATTTATATGAGGCAGGTTCAATTGACGGCGTTCGCAATCGCTGGCAGGAGCTGCGTTACATAACACTTCCGTCAATGTCGCATATGCTGCTTTTCAGTGCGGTCATGCAGATACAGGCGTCATTTTCGGTCAGTGCAATCGCGGTGACGCTGGCAGGCTACCCCAGCAAGGGCAACGCGGTAGATACGGTGGTATCGCTTATGTCCGATGTGGCAACGGTTCGCTATGAATTCGGCTATGCCTCGGCAATAGCGGTGGTCTTATTTATGATGATGGTCATAACCAGACTTATAGTGGGTAAAATTCTTCAGATGGCGCAGAAATGAAGGTGAGGAAAATGTCGCTGAAAAAATATTTAAAGGGGCGCGCAAACGCTCACGAAAAGCCGGCAAGCAGGCGCTTTACGCGTTCGCGCTTCGGTAATTTCATGAACTTTTTTCTTATATTCCTCGCCGGACTTTTCACAATGCTGCCGCTGGTATATGCGGTATGCACCTCCTTTAAGCCGCTTGATGAGCTGATGATTTTTCCGCCTCGCTTTTTTGTGAGCAGACCCACGCTTGAAAATTATCTTGTGCTGCCGGAGCTTATGGCGTCGCTGAAAATTCCGCTTTCAAGGTATATATTCAACAGTATTTTTGTAAGTGTAGTAACCTCGCTTGTGTATATACTCGTCTCGGCGATGGCCGCTTTTGTGCTTTCAAAGGCGACCTTTTACGGAAGAAATGTGCTTTTTTGGATAGTTCAGTTTGCGCTCATGTTCAGTGCTACAACGCTTGCGGTGCCGCAATATTTGATATTTTCAAAGCTTCGTATGATCGATACATATTGGGTATACCTTTTGCCGCCTATGGCAGGAACACTCGGAGTGTTCCTTATTAAGCAGTATATCGAGGGGTATTTGCCCGAGGCGCTGCTTGAGGCGGCGAAAATCGACGGAGCGAATTCCTACCGCATATTTTTCTCAATCGTACTGCCGATAATAAAGCCGGCAACCTTTACCGTGTTTCTTTTCACATTCAGGGACATATGGGCGTCAGTTCCGAACGGAACGGTGTTTACCGAGCAGCTTAAGACCCTGCCGCAGATAGTAAGCCAAATAACGGCGGGAGGCATTGCTCGTTCCGGCAGCAGTATGGCTATCACTGTTATAATGATGATACCGCCGATAGTTATATATCTTGTCACCCAAAGCAATGTGGTAGAGGGCATGAGCAGTGCCGGTATCAAGGAGTAATTAAGGAGCTGAAACCACTTGAAGCGAATATTAAAGACAATTACAGCATCGCTGATTGCGGCGGTTACATTGGTTTCCGTAATTTCAGCCTCTGCCGAAATTCCGTGCGCAAGCTATACCTACTGGGATAATATAGGGGACGAGCGCAAGGAGGTATACAACCGCGCAATGTATTCGTGCGATACGGTTCTTAACGCGGAAAAGCTCGGCATATCCGCCTTTAAAGAGCTTAACGATGTATGCACGGATTCCGACGGAAGGATATATCTGCTTGACTCCTCCTCAAGGATATCGGTATTTGACGGTAATTACAGTCTTCTTTATGAGATTCATAAAATTTCGGGGAAAGAAAGCTACGATGATGCCAAGAGCATTTATATACATACCGATAAAACAATATACATCTGCGACACCGAGGGAAGCAGAATACTTCACAGCACCCTGCGCGGTGAGCTTATCAATATAATAACGCTGCCGGATTCCTCTCTTTTGCCGGACAATTTCGATTTCCGCCCAATAAGAATAGCGATAGATGAAAAGGGCTGCACCTACATACTAAGCGAGGGCTCTTATTACGGAGCGCTGCTTTATGACGAAAACGGTAAATTCATAGGCTTTTACGGCGCAAATACCGTGACTGCGGGAATCGCAGGGGTCATGAGCAATATAATGGGAAGAATCTTCCCGAACAATGCAAAAAGGGCAAATACAGCAAGCCGCATACCCTACAGCTTTGTGGATATTAAGTCGGATAACGACGGTTTCATATATACCTGTAACGGTAAAACCGAGAGATATCAGAACAAAGGGCAGATAAGAAAATTAAGCCCCGGAACAGGCAGGAACATTCTTGAGTCGGAGGATGTTAATTTTACGGATACTCCCGTAAACCGCGATTATTCGTTCGGCGCGTTTGCCTCGCAGGATATTATGAATATCGAAATAGACGGCTCGGGCTATATATATGCGTTGGAATCGGTCTTCGGCAAGGTCTTTCTTTACGACGGCGAATGCAGAATGATTACGGCATTCGGCGGAGGAATGCACGAGGGCACCCAAAGGGGAAGCTTTGTGAATGTTTCGGGCATGGCGCTGCTTGATGACGGAGACAGGGTAATTGTATCCGACAGCGTAAATAACGATATTACGGTTTTTAAAATAAACGATTACGGAAAAGAAGTAAAGCGGCTTGATGCCCTTACAATGAAAGGAAAGTACGCCGAGGCAAAGGCGGGCTGGCAGAAGGTATTAAAGGAAGACAATTGCATTCAGGCGGCGTACAGCGGCATGGCGAACGCCTCTATTGATGAAGGAAATTATAAAGAGGCTATGAAATATGCAAAGGCGGGCTACGACAGGGAAGCGTACGCCGTTGCATTTGAATACAGCCGCAGCGAGTTTATAAGCAATAACTTTTCGGTGCTGTTTACACTTACGGCGGTGGTTTTTGCGGCAATAATCGCGGGGTTTGTAATAAGCAAAAGACGAAGCCTTAATTTGGTTAAAAGCCCTGAGATACGCTTAATGCTCGGTACTATGATACACCCGTCAGAAAGCTTCGGGCTTGTTAAAGAAAAAGGTATGGGGTCTGTCGGCATTGGCATTATTCTGGCACTGCTGTTTTATGCCTCCGCAATTATTTTAAAGCTCGGCGGCGGTTTCCTCTTCACACAGTACGATCCTGAAACCTTCAATTCGCTTTGGGTAATGGCGCGGACAATAGGAATAGTGGTGCTTTGGATTGCCGCAAACTGGTTTGTATGCACGCTTATGGGCGGAAAGGGAAGGCTGCGGGAAATAATAATAATTACCTGCTATTCGCTCCTGCCGCTGATCCTCAAAAACTTTATTACGGTAATTCTGACAAATGTACTTCTTCCCACAGAGGCGAATTTTTTATCAATCTTAAGCGCTGTATCCGTCATTTATTTTGTCTTGCTTATGATATGCGGACTAATAAAAATTCACGATTTCAGCTTCGGACGTATGCTTTCTTCAAGCTTTTTGTCGCTTTTGGGCGTAGGTATAATTTTCTTCCTTATCGTTATGATAATTATTCTTTTCCAGCAGGCTGCGGGCTTTGCCGTCACGGTAATTTCCGAATTGCTGACGCTTTAGGAGATGACAGAAATGAAGAAGTTAATAAGTCTTTTAACGGCACTTTCCGTTATTATCTCTCTTTCGGCGTGCGGAAAAGCTGCCGAAGCTCCTAAAAGCTTTGACAGAAATGCAGTGAGCTATTCGTATGAGGAAACGCTTATTGCCGAAAATTCGAATTTAAAGCTTGAATGGGATGATGGGGTAAAGGGAATCATACTTACCGATAAGAGGACGGGTCTTAAATACTTCAGCTCGCCGAATAACGGGGAGCTGAAGCTCGATGAATACGGTATGCCGATAAAAAAGCATCCTGCTCTAAAGTCAGCGGTCACCGTAAAGTATCTCGATTATGAAACCAATATCGTGACCGACGCGCTGTCATATACCGGTGCCGTGCAGAACGGCAGAGTGCGGTGCGCCAAGGGAAAGGATTCGCTTCTGGTTGAGTTTTATTTTGACGAGCCGGGCTTTATGATACCCGTTCAGTATATTTTAAAGGAAAGCTCAATGCAGATAAGAATCAACCCGAAAAATATTTCTGAGAATGAAAACCGCGTGGTTTCCGTGTCGGTCGCACCGTTCTTCTGCTCGGCAGAAAACGACAGTCGCGACACATACCTTTTTGTGCCGTCGGGCAGCGGGGCGCTGATACGCCCTGTAACCTCATCAGCGCAGGGAACGCAGTATTCTTCGCAGGTCTACGGATACGACAGGACGATAGAAGCAATTTCAAAGCCGACTGACACCGAAAGCGTAAGACTGCCGGTATACGGCGCGAAATTTTCCGAAAATCAGGGGATATGCGCGATAATAACGGACGGTGCGGAAAGCGCAAGCATCAGTGTGAGCGCGGGCGCCTCGGCATACGGCTACAGCGCCGTTTACGCTACATTTAATATAAGGGGCTACACAGGGCATATTGCCAGCCTTTTTTCGGGCGGAGCGCAGGTCAGCAGCACGGTTTTCAGCAAAAACCGAATTTCCTCGCCTGTGGCGGTTGATTATTTCCCGCTTTCGGGTGAAAACGCTACCTACAGCGGCATGGCGAATATTTACAGGGATTATTTGAAAAAGGAAATGAAGCTCACAAAAAAGAGCGATGATATATATCTTTCGGTCAATATCGTGGGCGGACTTGATCTTACCGAGTCGTTTCTCGGAGTACCCTACAGCAGGCTTTACGCCGCAACGACCTTTAAAGAGGCAGAGGAGATAACAAATGATCTCCGGGATAAAACGGGGCAGCCGATAAACGCCGTTCTGAAGGGCTTCGGCGAAAGCGGGGCGGATATAGGCAAGGTGGGCGGCGGATTTAAGACCGGAAAGGCGTTCGGAAGCCGAAAGCAGCTGATATCATTGCAGAATTCGCTTGAGAAAAACGGCTCGCGAATGTATATGGATTTTGATTTGATTCGTTTCAAAAAATCGAGCGGCGGCTTTTCCACAATCTTAAACGCCTGCTATAATTCGGGCGAAAAGAAGGCGGAGCAGTACCTTTACAATGTCGCGGTCCGTAAGCAGGACGCCGACACCCTGCATTATCTGCTCGATCCCGCAAAGCTTGATTCCGCAGCCGAAAAGCTTGATTCGGCGGCGGCTGAAATGAAGCTTAACGGTATTTCGCTCGAATCGCTCACCTCGGTTTCCTATTCAAATTACAGCAATAAGTCGGTCGGAGATTACTGTGCGAAAAGTAATTTTGATAAGGCGGCAGTAAGGGTGCTGAAAAAAGCCAAAAAGGGCGGAAGACGCCTTGCGGCATCGGGCGCCAACGCGTATGCCGCGGTTTTGGCGGATATTATAACAGACGCTCCGACACGCTCCGATTCCGAACGCATTTTCGATACGGATGTTCCGTTTTTCCAAATGGTATTCGGCGGGTATGTGCCTATGTATACGGGCAGTCTCAATTTGAGCGAGGACTGCAGCGAGCTGCTGCTTGGGGCGGTTGAAGGCGGCTGCGGCATAAGCTATACGCTGATATATAAATGGGACAGAAGAATGATTGCTGCGGAATATCCGCTGTTTTATAACAGTGTGTATTCCGATATAAAAGAGGATATTGTGTCGCAGGCTTTATCGCTCTCGGATTATTACGAAAAAATAAAGGGCGCAGAAATAATTTCACATACCGTTTTATCGGATGATCTGCGTAAAACCGATTTTTCAAACGGACTTTCGGTTTATGTGAATTACGGGGACAAAGCGGAGCAAACGCCCGGCGGAACGGTCGAAGCGAAAAATTACCTTATAACGGGGGAAGCAAAGTGAAAAAGGTAAAAAAGAACAGGGGCATAACTACGCTTAAGGATAAATACGGCAGAATGTTCACAACGCCGTGGCTTATCGGCATAATTCTCTTTTACCTGCTGCCGCTTGCTCAGTCTGTGGTATATTCCTTTGCCGATGTTAAGATAAAGCTCGGCGGCATGGATATATCCCTTGTGGGGCTTAAAAATTATAAAAACATACTTTTTGTAAACCCGAATTACACAGGGTGGCTCAGGAGCACGGTTACATCCTTTTTGTATTCGCTGCCGATAATACTGCTTTTAAGCCTGGTGCTGGCGCTGATACTCAATCAGAATTTCCGCGGAAGACTCTTTTTTAGGGCGCTTTATTTCCTTCCGGTAATAATTGCGACGGGGCCTGTAATATCGTGGCTTTTCAGAACGACCGGCAGCGACCTTACCAATATGGGTGTTTCAAAGTCCTACACTGCGGGAATGCTTTCGGTTGACGATATAGTAACCAAGCTGCAGATAGACGGTAAGGCGGCGGAATATATGACCTCGACAATAAGCAAAATATTCGATCTTATATGGAGCTGCGGCATACAAACGGTATTGTTTTTGGCGGGGCTGCAGTCGATTCCCGGCAGTCTTTACGAGGCTTCGCGCGTTGAGGGCGCGACAAAGTGGGAGGAATTTTGGTTTATAACCTTCCCCATGCTTTCAAGGGTGACGCTTTTGGTATCGATTTTCACAATGGTTGAGCTGATAATAAGCACGAGGGGAATTATAATACAGCAGACCTACAATATGATGTGCGGCGGTATATACGACCGCTCCTCGGCAATGCTGTGGTTTTACTTCTTAATTTTCGGCGGAATGATGGCAATCATAATATTGCTGTATAAGAATACGCTTATGCGCCGCTGGGGTGAATAAGGTTCTTTTAAAGGAGGCTTTAAAATGAATAATGGCTTCTGCCGAATTTCAGACGGGGACGCCGTGCGGCTCAAAGCAGTCGGAAAACGCACAAGTAGGGTATTATACTCAATTTTCAGAATGGCGTTTTTAATAGCTGTCGGTTATATAGTGATATACCCTATGCTTTATATGATAGTTTCGTCACTGCAAAGCAAATACGCCTTTTTAAATTCGTCGCGTATTTGGATTCCGAGCGATTTGAGCATTAAGGAAAACTACAAAACAGCCGTGCTGTGTCTTGATTACACAACCTCGCTGCTGTCTACCTTAAAAAACGAAATTGCCGCAGGGCTTATACAGGTGGTTTCCTGCGCGGTCGCGGCATACGGCTTTGCAAGATTTGAATTCAGGGGCAAAAGGATAAAGCTGGCGTTGCTGTTTTTAACGATAATCGTGCCCGATATGATGCTTTTGATTCCGAGAATGATAAATTATTCGCATCTTGATTTCTTGGGTATATTGGCTTTGGTAAATAAAATTACCGGGGTGGACTTAAGACCCAATATATTAGGCTCGGCGGTAACCTTTTGGCTGCCCGCGCTTTTCGGGGTGGGGCTTAAATCGGGAATCCTCATTTATATCTACATACAGTTTTTCAAGGGTCTGCCGCGCGAGCTTGAGGAAGCCGCGTGGGTTGACGGCGCAGGGCCTATCCGCACCTTCTGCAATATCGCCGTGCCGTCATCCTCGGTCGTTATAATCACCGTATTTATTTTCTCGGTAATTTGGCACTGGAACGATTCGACCTTAAGCGGAATGTACCTTTTGGGAGACTATCCTCTTGCGCTGCAGGTAACGCGTTTGGAGGCGGCGCTCAGCGATAAGGCGGGGCTGCTGTTTCAGCCGCGCGATCCGCAGTCTATGGCTATTGTTATGGCGGCGTGCATACTTTTCATAGCGCCTATGCTTATCATGTACATGATTCTGCAGAAGTGGTTTATTGAAAGTATCGACAGAGTCGGCATTACCGGATAATTATACGGAGGTGAAGGCGACACTGAAAATTTTAATTATAAAAATTTTTTCTGAAAGGATTTAAAAAAAATGAAAAAGCAAAGAATTTTCTGTCTTCTTTTGGCATTGGCAATGACGGCATCGTTTACCGCCTGCAAAAAGAGCAGCAGTGACGACGGCTCCTTGTCCGACGATGTTGAAATCGTGTATGAATATCAGTCGGGCACAAGTGGGCAGACCTCGGGGGATTCCTCTGGAAAAACCGACAGCAAGAGCGGCAAAACCTCATCCTCCCAAACAACCTCGGGCGGCAAAAAGAACAACACAAAAATGCCCGATAACTTTGCGGAGCTTGCAAAGAAGTATAAGGGCACTACGGTAAGGTACGCCACCTGGGCAGACCCGAAAAAGAATGAGGACGCCAAGGTCGTAGAGGATTTTACAAAGAAATACGGCATAAAATTTCAGCTTGATCTTGTAGGTCAGCTTAATTATTCAATGAGCATAGCAAGCCGTATTGCCGCGGGCAATCCTCCCGATATTTATTTCTGCAATAACGATTTCCCGGCGGCTCTCAGCTGCCTGCAGCCTATCGATACCGCGCAGATAGATAAAACCGATCCGATATGGGATCAGGGTATGTTCAATCTTTCCACTATAAACGGAAAGACCTATCTTGTAAATACGGTAGGAAATATCTGGAACGAGGTTGACTGCGTTTTCTATAACAAAAAGCTGTTTAATGAAAACAACATAACCACTCCCGAGGAATATTACAAGGCGGGCAACTGGACATTCGATACCATGAAGAAGGCAATGCAGGATGTTAAGGCGTTGGGCTCCGATTACATCGGCGGCTACCTTGATTGGGAGACCGTTCTCGGCTGCACGGGCGTTTCCTATTATAAATGGGAAAACGGCAAATTCTCCAACGGCATCGACTCAAAATTAAAGGATGTTTCGCGCTATCTTGCAACCTGCCTTAAAGATGGTCTTATAAAGGGACTTAACGATTACAATCTGCGCGACGATTTCATAAACGGCAAGGTGGGAATAGCGCTTACAAACGCTTACGGTCTTAAAAAGACAGGCTACTGGTCAAAGATGAATGCCGATAACATAGGCTTCACCTATCTCCCGGATTGGAGCAAGAGCCAAAAGTCGGTAACCACCGGACTCTTCCGCGGCTGGGGCATTGTAAAGGGCTCTAAAAACCCGGTTGCCGCAGGTCTGTTCTTAAGGTATTATCTCGATGTCAATAACTACAATACCTCATCGGCGTTTATAAATTCCGCTGCCGAGTCCTTCTTCTTCAAGATTACAAGCGGCGTTACCACCGAAAAGAAAAATCTTTCGCTTATAAACGGTACGCGCGGCGTTACG
Source organism: uncultured Oscillospiraceae bacterium (assembly GCA_900549055.1). Taxonomy (GTDB): domain Bacteria; phylum Bacillota; class Clostridia; order Oscillospirales; family Acutalibacteraceae; genus UBA737. The sequence continues at coordinate 38,095 of URNB01000001.1, read as the reverse complement.
GGTAACGCTACCGAGGTTTTGGGCGATATTGCGAAGAACGACCCGTCGCAAATTGAAACCGCTATTTCTGCGGTCAATAACACGGTTAACAATGATGTTAAAACCCTGAACGATTTTGTTGCCAAGCAAACAAAATAAAAAAATAATTTACGGAAAGGTGATCAAAAATGAAATCTGACTTCGGCAAATTTACTGGCAGGCGAGTATTTTCTATTTTCCTTTCTATGGCGCTTTTAATTTCAATGTTTGTTATTTATCCCGTATCCGCGGCGAACACGGCAGCGGCAATATGGGACGGATCTGCCGATACCGAATACGAGGGCTCGGGCACAAAGGCGGATCCTTACAGAATAACAACCGCAGAGGAGCTTTACGGCTTTTCATCCAATACTGATTTTACTTTGGAAAATTCAAAGGATAAATACTATGTTTTAACCAAAGACATATATCTTAACGATGTTACTGCCGGCAACTGGTTGAGCAACAACCCAAGAGAATGGGCGAGTAACTATAAATATCAGTGGGCGGCGCATGGCTTTGCCGGGCATTTTGACGGTCAGGGTCATACAGTTTACGGTATGTACTATAAGAATTATACTGTCAACTATTCTTACGGACTTATTCCGAAAGCGGTTGGTAACGCCGAAATAACCAATGTCAATCTGCGTTATGCCTATGCGGAGTCAAACGGCAGCACAAATATTCATTTCGGCGGCATAGTCGGGTTTATCGATAGAAACAATGACAATTACGCAAGCGGTTATCAGGCGAACGTTAAAATCACCAAATGTGTTGTGGATGAAACCGTGGATTTAAGTAATCTTACCGGACTTATAGGCGGTATAGTAGGCCCCGTGCGTGAATCAAAGGTTACTGTTCAGTATTGCGGTTCGGCAGCAAAATTCAACAGCTACGGCAATCCCGCGGGCAACGGCGGCGGAATTATCTGCGCGCCCGGAAACTGGGCAGCGGAGTCTGTGAAGATATTAAATTCTTATTCTGTTGTTGCTTTCACCTGCGGTTGGCTTAACGCCATAAAACCCGCTGATATTTCCGACGGCACGTTGTATTCCACACAGAGCTGGTGGGCAACCTCGGGCGGCGTTAACCTGACTCCGGTGGACGGCTCCGCCGCGATGTTCGGCGATGCCGCAAAGGTTAACATGCCGAATCTCGGCTGGGATGTATGGCAGGCAAATAAGGGCGCTTACCCGACTATACAGGGCAGCACTGCGTTCATTAAGCCCGAGTATGAGGTATGGGACGGAACCGCCGCCGCAGCGTATGACGGCGGAACAGGCGAAGCGGGCGACCCGTATCTCATAGCTACTCCGGAGCAGTTGAGAAAAATGGCTGAGACAAGTGAAACAGGTAAATATTACCTTTTAACTTCCGATCTTTATCTGAACGATATCACACTTTACAAGAGCTGGGGAATGTCCGCCCCGGCACACAACTGGTGGTCGTGGGAGCGCAACGAGGCTACCTTCAAGGGACACATTGACGGAAACGGTCACACAATTTACGGTCTTTATTCGGCAAACGATAATTTGAGCGGTAATAAATATGCCGGTCTTATAGCAAATATCGGCGCCGATTCCTCGATAACCGATCTGCATATCAGAAAATCGTATATAAACGGTGTTTGGGCTGCCGCGTTTGTAGGAGCTACAAACGGCACTGCGGGAATCTCCTCGGGTGAGGTTGTGATTTCCGGGTGTTCTGCGGATGATACCGTTCAGGTTACCGGAACACGCACTGCGGGAATTATAGGGTGTGCGCTTGCAAAGATAACTATCGGCGATTCGTATTCCTCTGCCGTGCTCGGCGGGACCGCAACCAAGGGCGGCGCATATGCGGATGTATGGGGCGGATACGCGAATATAACCATTAAGGATTTCTATACATACGGCTGGCATACGGCGGCAGTCAATCTTCAGTCGTCAAATTGGGAGTGCAAAATTCCCGGAGCATACAGCTTCTCGAACGCATATTATATCGGATTCGACCGCGACTCATGGGAAGGTTTGGTAAAGGCGTCGGGCTATTCCGATTTGAAATTTGACAGTGACGCATGGTACGGCACGGGTGAAAAGCTCTTAAAGAACAGAGGTCTTCGCAATTACGATGTGAACGCCGAGGACAGCGACGCACCCGACGCGGGCGATGTGACGATGCTCAAAAAGATTATTTTGGGCGCTGAATCGGCAGAGAACAGGATTGCCGATGTCAATAATGATAATGCGGTCAATGTTCTTGACCTTATAAGAGTAAAAAAGGCTGTTGCTTTTTTTTGAAAACGCGTGACGAAGGCTATAAGCTCGTTTTTTCGGATGAATTCAACGGCACCGAAATAGACGGGAGCAAATGGGCGTTTACCGACTATATGTACGGCTATTCGGATCTTACGACTGCCGCAACCTCCGATGTTGCGGCAGTCATACGGGACTCGGGCGCAGACGGCGGCGGCTGCCTGCGGCTGCGCTCCTCAAAAACGGGCGGCGGCTATAAAACCTCAAAATCGGTTACGACCGGCAGAAGCATGACCTTCAAATACGGTTATCTTGAAATGAGGGCACGGGTGCCTGTGGGACAGGGGGTTTGGCCGTCGCTTTGGATGAAAAGCAATGTAAACCCCGAGGGCGCAGAAATTGCCGAAAAGCTCGGCTGTAAGCCGGAGGCGGATTATTTTACCGAAATAGATATTTTTGAGGTATTCGGCAATAATTCGGTCTCTTCGCAGCTTCACAAATGGTGGGAAGAGGAAGAGAACATAAAGAAATACGGCGTCCGTTCTTCGTCCGTAAAAAACGGCACATTCGATATATCCGACGGCGGCTGGCATATCTACGGTATGCTGTGGACGCCGTATGAAATATCAATGTTTGTTGACGGCACGCGCTACAGTACATATAAGCTTGCCGAAAATATAGGCGGCAGCGGCGGTATGCAGGGCTTTCACGACCCGCATTGCCTGATACTCAACAATCACATTTTTACACCCGGGTATACAAGTACCTCGGGCGGCGAGTGGGCAAAGAACGTTACTGTCGGCAGTAATTTCACAAAGGCTGACTATGATATCGATTACATAAGACTGTACCAAAAAAACGACAGGTCGAAAATATACTTTGCAAATTAACTTTTAGATTTTAAATACCTACGGTAGAGGTGGTAAACAAATGAGGTTTAAATTCAAAACCGATACGCTGTCAAGAATTGCGGCGGTAGTTTCGGTAATTGCCGTGCTTTGTTCGTCCCTGTTTATTGAAAGCATTGCGGTTTCGGGCGCAGGAAAAACAAAGGTATGGGACGGCTCGTCCGATACCGAATTTGAGGGCGCCGGCACAAAAGACAATCCTTACAAAATAACAAGCGCGGCGGAGCTTTACGGCTTTGCTACCGCAAGGGTAAATGTTAAGGATTCCGAGCAAAAATACTATGTTCTTACGAACGATATTTATCTGAACGATGTTTCAAGCTCCGATTGGATGAACAATTCGCCGAGAGAATGGGCGAAAATGGGAGCAGACGCGGCAAACGACGCTTCACTCGGCTTCTCCGGTTTTTTCGACGGTCATGGACACACCGTTTACGGTATGTATTACGATAACTACACCGCAGGCGGAACATACGGCCTTATACCCATGGTAACGGGGAATGCCGAAATTACTAATGTTAACCTTAGGCATTCGTTTGCCGCGGCTAACAATTCGGTTGAGTTTCATATGGGAGGTATAGTCGGTTTTGTTCAGAAGAACAACGGAGATTATTCCCCGGGATATCAGGCAAATGTTAAAATAAGCAAATGCGTTGTTGATAACACGGTGGATTTCAGCAGGATTTCGGGCAGCCTTTTGGGCGGCATAATAGGGCCTGTTCGCGAATCAAAGGTGACTGTAAGCTACTGCGGCTCGGCAGCTAAATTCAGCGATTACGGCAATCCGTCAGCCGGAAAGGGCGGCGGTATAATCTGTGCGCCGGGGCACTGGGGAGCGGAATATGTCAGAATAATCAACTCCTACTCGATTGTTGCCTTTGTATCGGGCTGGATGGGCGGCATAAAGCCGGCGGACATTTCCGACGGCACACTGTATTCCACCCAAAGCTGGTGGGCGACCGACGGCGGAGTTAATCTTACTCCGGTTGCAAGCGAGGCTTCGATGCAGGGCAAGGGCGCAGAGAACAATATGCCGAAGCTCGGCTGGGATGTTTGGCAGGCAAATGAAGGCGCTTATCCCACAATTAAGGGAAGCACCGCTTATGAGAGCGGCAGCGGCAGCGACCTTGAGGTATGGGACGGCTCGTCCGATACAAAATTCGAGGGCGACGGCACAAAGGAAAATCCTTATAAGATAAGCAGCGCGGAGCAGCTTTACGGCTTTTCCTCAAACACCTCGTTTACAAAGGAAAATTCCGAAAACTTATACTTTGTTTTAACAAAGGATATATTCTTAAATAATATCAAGGATAAAAACTGGCTTAACAATAATCCTAAGGAATGGGCATCGCACGGAGACACCACCTGGATGTATCAGGGCTTTGCGGGGCATTTTGACGGTCAGGGACACACCGTTTACGGTATGTACTACAGAACCTACAAGGAAAAATACGCATACGGACTTATTCCGAGAGCTAACGGCAATGCCGTAATATCAAATGTTAATGTGCGGTATGCATATGCCGCGCCCAATAACAATGTCGATGTATACATGGGCGGAATTTTGGGCTGCGTAGATTTAGCACCCGGAAACAAGGCATCGGTAATCACGGTTTCAAAATGCGTGGTGGATAACACCGTTAACTTCAGTGATCTTGCAAACTGCCATGTCGGCGGAATTATCGGCTGCGGACACTATGCCAAGATAACCGTTGAATACTGCGGCTCGGCTGCCAAATTCAATGATTACGGAAATCCCGCAGGCAGCGGCTGGGGCGGCGGAATAGTAGCCTCGAATGTTTTGGCAACATCCTATCTCAGAATTGTCAATTCATATTCCGTGGTTGCATTTATAACCGGTAATTTGGCACCCTATCTTAAAGACGCTTCCGCCATTTCGGACGGAACTCTGTATTCGGCATACAGCTGGTGGATTTCGCAGGGCGTTAACCTCACCGCAGTCAGCGGCGAGAGCGCAATGCAGAGCGACGCGGCAAAGGTAAACATGCCGAATCTCGGTTGGGATGTTTGGGAGATAAATAAAAGCGGTTACCCGATAATAAAGGGAAGCACCGCGGGCAAAAATGTTTCGGACGCGCCGGTAGGCGATTATTACGACGGCAAAAAGGGCGAGGTTTGGAGCGGCAAAACCGCCGCGGAATATAAGAGCGGCAGCGGCGAAAAGGGCGATCCGTATATAATCGAAACCGCGGAGCAGCTTTATAAAATGGTAAAGGAGCACTGCCTTTCAACAGACCCCGAGCCCGGTGCTTATTATGAGCTGGCGGCAGATATTTATCTTAACGATGTAAAGGCGGAAAACTGGTATACGGCGGCAAAGCTGAACTCATGGTACAGCATTAATTTAACCGAGCCCAACACGGGCTTTAAGGGCAGACTTAACGGTAAAGGCTACACGGTATACGGGCTTTATTGTAATAATATTTCCGAAAAATGCGGCTTGATTCCCGTGCTTGCGGGCAGAGGCAACGTTGTGGGAGTAAACATAAGAAAAGCGTATTTGAGCGGCAGGAGAGAAGGTAACTGCTATCTCGGCGGTATCGCGGGATATATTCAAACCGGCTCAAACGTAAGAATAAGCAAATGCTCCGTAAGAGACTCGATATTCGGTGCGGCTGCGGCTGTCGGCGGACTGATAGGCGGGGTAAGCGCAGGCTCTGTGGATGTTACGAGCTGTTATTTTGTGGGCAGCTTTGAAAATAAATCTAACTATGCCGGCGGTTTTTACGGCGATTCGTGGGGTACCGCGAATGTTACGGACAGCTATACCGTAGGCTGCGTTGCGATTGACAAATCCTTCGGTATGCCATCGGGAATAAGATATTCCACCGTTTCGCAGTCGCAGGCAAGGCACGGCGACGCGCAGAACATAGCGGTCAATGTTGTAAAAGAGGAACAGATAATAGGCGAATCCGCAAGGAACGCTATGCCCGAACTTAAATGGGATACTATTTGGAACACGGTTGAAAACGACTACCCGCATATGGATCAGAAATCGTCCGATTCTTCAACCGACGGTGTTCCGGGTCAGATCTGGAGCGGACTTAAAGCGGAGGACTATGCGGGAGGCACAGGTACCGAAGAAGACCCATACCAAATTGCTACAGGCGAACAGCTTTACAAAATGGTTTCGGAGCATACCGTGTACAATGATACTCCGGCATATTATGTACTGACAGAGGACATAAAGCTTAATGATACCTCAAGCGAAAACTGGTATGACGGCAAAAAGCTGAATCACTGGTATGTGACCTTCGGTATAAGCAACGCCTTTGCGGGTCATTTGGACGGACAGGGACACATTGTATCCGGTATTTATATCAGAACCGAAGCTGATAACGTGCGCGGCGCACTTATACCCGGAATCGATACAAAGGCTTCAATTAAAAATGTCGGCATACTTGACAGTTATATTGACGTTTCCACCGTTAAAAACGAGGCATACGGCGCGGCATTTGCGGCGTATGTTAAGAACTGGAGAGAGGAATATGAGGTAAAAGAGGAAAATTACCCGGTCATAAGCGGATGCTTTGCCGATACCTCCGTAATCGTGCGCGGCAATTTCGCGGGTGGTATGGTTTCGGGTACGCCCTCTCCGATTAAAATCGAAGACAGCTATTTTGTAGGAAAGCTGATAGGCGGCTCACGCTGCGGTGCGCTTTTGGGCAATGCTTTCGCTCCTGATTCCATTATCAGAAACTGCTATGCCTGCACTGCCGATTTCGATCAAATAGTGGACGGCAGAGGAGATCTGATAGCCGCAGGAAACACATATGAAAATGTTTATACCTTCGGCGTTGCCGTTGGACTCGGCGTAACCTTTGTTAACGCCGACAATATGTGCGGTGTAAATGCGAAAAGCGGTATGCCCGGGCTTGACTATGATAAGGTATGGATGACGGTTGACGATACAATGCCTATACTGCGCATATTCTATCCGAGAATAAAACGCAGCGCCACGGCAACAGCCAGAAAAACAAGAATTGATTTTGTGACAAACGCAGAGGGTGTTACGGTTCCTCCGATTGAGGGGCTTATAGGCGCAAAGCTTGTTTTGCCTACCCCTGTGCGCGAGGGCTATCGCTTTGAAGGCTGGTATGTATACAGCGAGCTGCAGTGCAAATTCACCGAGACTATATTCCCCGCCGGTAAGTTGACGCTTTATGCTAAGTGGGAACTGACCTCGGTAGTGCAGGATTTTGAAAACTATCCCGCTACCGAATACGACCTCGGCGAAGACCACGAATATTACAGACCGGGCGTAGCAGGATATGTTGCAGATAAGGTTCACGGCGGCAGCAAGGCAATCCACAGAAAGGGTCTTGCCTCGGTCAGCGACGAATTCCTGGTGAATTATGACGACGAGCTGACCGTAGGTGCGGAATATAAGCTCAAATTCTGGATAATGACCGATACCGCAGGCGCTTCCGGTAACATATCCTTAGCATTCAAAACATGGCCGGATATATTGGAAAAGAACAACGGCGTTGAAAAAATGCTGTCGGTATCCTCGCTTAAACAAAACGAATGGACAGAGGTCATATATTCGTTTACGGCAAGAACGCCATGGCTTGCGTTTGTGTCCGACGGAAATACAAGTATATTCTTTGATGATGTAATGATCGTCAGAACCTCGGATACAATTCACAGTATTAAAAATCTTTCCGATGATAAGCTGCCTGAAAAATCGAACGGCAATAAGAATACTAATCAGATTGCCGATACAATGAACGACAGCGCGGGCAATGAAGATAATACATCGGAGGAGGTAAAACCGACAGAGGAAAATGTAAAGAAGCCTGACGGCGGCAAAAAGACGCCTGCCAAATCAAAAAATACGCAGGAAGACGCGTCGAATAATTATGTATGGATTATAATAGGCGCCGTAATTGCAGCCGGCGTGTTGGCGGCGGTGATAATAATTATTGCCGTCAGAAAAAAGAAATCCATAAAGAAATAACAGTATGGGTGCTGTTTCGGCTGCCGCATTTTATAAATGTGCGGCAGCTTTTTAAAAGGAGAAGGTATGTATAATTATACTATAATGCCGCTTGACGATACGCATGTCGAAGAAATATGCGAGGATATAAAGGCACAGTATGAAAACGGAACCGCAAGCTGCGCGCTCTTTATGATGAAGCTGGTGCCCGAGGGCAATCCGGTTATCGGGAAGGCAGAGCAGCTGTGCCGTAAATATGATTTATTCAGAGACAGGCTGGCCGAGATGGGGCTTGAATGCGGCATTTTGGTGCAGGCGACCATAGGACATGGCTATCCGCTTGACGAGGCGTCGCCCTTTACGCAGTATGTCGGCATGGCGAACGGCAGAACGGAATATGTTTGCTGCCCGTATGACGAGGGCTTTAAAAGACATTTTTTCAATGAATTTGCGACTATTGCAAAGCACAGGCCGAAAATTATTATGGTTGACGACGATTTCAGGCTTATGGCGCGTCCCGGCAGAGGGTGTGCCTGCGGGCTGCATATGGCGCGGATAAATGAGCTGACGGGCGAGGAATTGACGCGTTCCGAGCTTTGCCGCCGCATTTTTGATGAAAACGACACGGCGCTGCGCGAGGTATTTTTCAAAACGCAGGGTGAGTCGCTTATTAATGCCGCAAGGGCAATGCGGGACGGCATAGATTCGGTCAATCCGTCAATACCCGGCTGCTTCTGCGCCTGCGGCAACGCGGCGGAATTCGCGGGCGAAATTGCGGAAATTCTGGCGGGGTGCGGCAATCCCGTTATTGTGCGCGTAAATAACTCGCGGTATACATCTGCGGGAGCCAGAAATTTTACCCCCGTAATGTATATGGCGGCGTGTCAGGCAAATATGCTGCGGCACAAGGCGGATCATTTGCTTGCCGAAACCGATACCTGCCCGCAAAACCGCTACAGCACAAGCGCTTCTAATCTGCACGCGCATTTTACCGCGTCGATAATAGAGGGCTGCGGCGGTGCAAAGCACTGGATAACACGGCTTTCATCGTTTGAACCCGAAAGCGGAAAAGCATACAGGGAAATTTTGGGAGAGCACACGGGATTTTATAATACCTTAAACCGGCTTACTTCTACCTTGAAGCACTTAGGCTGCAGAATACCCCTGCCTGATACGCCTTCTTTGGCGCTTGGCTGGAGCGGCAGCCCCGAAAACGGGTGGCATTCGCATGTGCTTGAAAGACTCGGCTTCCCTCTGTATTTTTCAAACGAGCCGGGCGGTGCGGTTTTCATGGACGGCTTCGATGATGAGATATATTCCGATGAGGAGCTTAAAAAAATACTCAGCGGAACGGCATTTTTATCGGCTCATACGGCAAAAAGACTGTTTGAGCGGGGCTTCGGCGAATACACGGGTGTAAAAGCCGTGCCGTGGAACGGAGAGAATGTCAGCGGAGAAAGGCTGTATGTGAACGGAAACGATTGTTCGGCTCAGGTGGGAATACATAGGCTGATACCGCTTGATTCAGCTGTGGAGGTCTGCTCCGAGGCTTATCACATAATCGGCGGAAAGCAGCGTGAAACGCTTTTCCCCGCCGTTACTCGCTTTAAGAATGCGGCGGGCGGCACGGTCGTTGCTTTTTGCGGCACGCCGCGAACGGAATATAATTATTGCGAGGCGTTTTCTTTCTTAAACGAATCCCGCAAAAAACAAATGGCGGAGCTGCTCAGCGAAAGCGGAAATCTGCCGATATATTATCCGGGAGACGCCGAGGTGCTTTTGCGTGCGGCGTATACCGCGAACGAGGGCGAGCTTTTTTGCGCGGTATTTAATATCGGTTTGGATGTACTGCCGGATATTCGGCTTATTACCGACCGCAGTGTAAAATCCGTCAGAGTATTAGATTGTGACGGGGAGCTTAAGCCTGTTGAATTTTTTACGGATGGCATAGCTTTGACCGTGAAGCAAAGGGCGGAAATTCTTATGCCGGTAATTATGCTGATAAACGTTTAAGCGGCGTATTTTAATTTTTTGGGTGATAAAATGGAAAAAACAACAGCTGTGCGCGGTGATTTGGCATATAGGCTTTTGCTCAATTACAGTATTCTTGAAAGCTACCGCTACCGTGCCGATTATATTTTCACCGCCGATAAATCGGCGTGGTACGGCGACTGGGAGGGCAGAACGATTTTAGCCCTTGTGCGCCTTTGTGAGGCAACCGGGCGCGAGCCCGCGTTCCTTGAGCAGATCATAGACGCTTTGGGCGAGCATCTTAACGAAATGGGCTATCTTGGCAAGGTGTTCCCCGACGGCGAATTCAGCGAGCAGCAGCTTGCAGGTCACAATTGGCTGCTAAGCGGTCTTATCGAATACTATCTGATAACAGGCAAAGAGGAAATATATAATCTGATTGAAAACATAATAAACAATCTCTATTTAAAAGCAAAGACCCATTATTGTGAATATCCAATTGAAAGGAATAAAAATAACGGCGGCGGCTTCAGCGGTGAAAACAGCGGAAGATGCGGCTGCTGGCACCTTTCCACCGATATAGGCTGCGCATTTATATGTATGGACGCATTGTCAAAGGCGTGTCTTGAGCTTAAAAGATGGGAGTTGCTTCCGCTTTTGACCGAGATGTACGGTGTTTTCTCAAAAATTGATTTTGCGGGGCTTCAAATGCAGACCCATGCCACCCTTTCGGCAACGCGCGGGGTAATACGGCTGTATAAGATTACCGATGAGAAAAAGTACCTTGAAACCGCGGAGAGAATATTCAAGCTGTATGTAAACGAGGGAATGACCGAGAATTACGCAAATATAAACTGGTTCGGCCGTCCGTCCTGGACAGAGCCGTGCACCGTTGTGGATTCGGTTATGTGCGCCGTCGAGCTTTATAAGCTGACACATAATTCCGATTATTTAGCTTGGTTTCATAAAATTTATCTTAACGCACTGGGTTATGCCTTAAGACCTAACGGCGGCTTCGGACTTGATGTGTGCATAGGTTACGGCAAGGATTTTATAAGACCTGTCGGCGAGGATATGAGTATCGCCTATTGGTGCTGTACCATGCGCGGCGGAGACGGTTTGGCTTATTGCGCCGAAAACCAAATTCTGCGAGACGGCAATACCTTTGAAATTCTTTATTATAACGACGGATTATACAAATTCGGCGAAACCGAAATAACCGAAAAAACGGAATATCCTTATATCGGAAAAACCGATTTCCGTATTGTCAACCCTCAAAGGGATAATTTGATTTTTAAGGCTTACATACCTAAATACGCCGATAATTTAAGAATTTTAAAGGACGGAACGCCGATGAAAATTAATTCGGAGGGAGATTTTGCCTTAATAAGCATATCCGAAAAGGAATGCGATTTGACTGTGGAATTTGATATTCCGCTCATAAGGCTGCAGGCGGATTGCCCCGAATACAGGAACACGCATATTAAACTGGGCCACGGATATTTACTCTTGGGAACAGATTCCGAGTGTGTCGATAATGTAGGAGAGCTAAGTCTTACAAATGCCGCAAAATGCATTTATACAAGTGAAAACGGCAGCAGCTTTGCACCGCTTAACAATATCTGTGAAACGGAAGTGCCGGATGTTGAGTCGGAGCACAGGCGGATACTGTTCGAAATTTAAATATTGCATAGCTTCGTATGCTGCCTCCCTTATAAGGGGAGGCAGTTTTTTGCTAAAGTATGACCGGCTGCAATTGCTCGCCCGAAAGCGCCTTTTCGACCGTTTCGGTCAAGAGCGAAAAATCACAGACCAGCGAATTGTTTTTACCGAAGGGATCATCCTGACGGTAGGGGACGAAATAAATGTTGTTCATATTGTGCAGAAGCCCGATATTCTTTGCCGAAGCGCCGAGCGCGTCATTTGTGGCTATTGCCAGCACTACGGGCTTGTTGTTACGCAAATGCGCCTTTACCGCCATTGTAACCGGTGTATCGGTGATGCCTAGGGCGGTTTTGGCAATTGTATTTCCCGTGCAGGGCGACACCACTGCGATATCGAGCAGATTTTTCGGGCCTATCGGCTCTGCGGCGGCGATATCGTGTATGATTTTTGCCTTGCAGATATCCTCCACCTCCTCGCGAAGAAATGCGGCAGAGCCGAAGCGGGTGTCGGTCGAATACACTGTCTGTGACATTATAGGTATAATTTTAATATCATTCTTTGCAAGCTCCTTCAGTGCCTCCAGAGATTTTTTAATAGTGCAGAAAGAGCCGCAGAACGCATACCCCACGGTTATGTTTTTCATATCGTTCTCCTCTTTATATAGTAGTCGTTATAATTTCCCACACGCTTCTTGCCAAAATTTCTCCTGCGGTTTGCGGCGCGGTCTTGCCCGGCAGACCGGGAGCCTTAAGCGCTGTAATGCCGGCAGCTTCGGCCGCGGCGGAATCGTATCCGCCGTGACTTGACAGATCTATAATAAGCTCGGCGGTGCAGTCTTCAAAATCCCCGTCCTCTATCACCTTAACGTCAACAGTGTTAAATATGATATCGCAGTTAAGATGCTTTTTTATTTCGGAGGTTTTTGCGGCGTAACAGCCCATTGCCGAAATCAGTGCGAAATCCGACGCTTTCCTTGCGCTCACCGTAACTCGGCAGCCGAGCGATTTGAGCCGCCCTGCCAGTATTCTGCCGACCCTGCCGCAGCCGATTACCAAAACGCGGCTTCCCCATAGGGTAAAAGGAGTTTTTTCTATTGCCAGAGCAATTGCGCCCTCGGCTGTCGGAACGGCGTTGAGCAGGCAGTAAGCGTCGTTTTTTCCGTAATCTATGCAGTTTTTCCCTTCAAACATGTAGCCGCAGGACAGTATAAGCGTGCTGTCAGGTACAAGCTTTGCAATATCGAAAAGATATATTTTTTTGCGGCACTCAGGGGCAAACAGTGTCTCTCCGTCGCGCGTGGTCGGCACGGGCAGCAGCAGTACATCGCAGCCGCTTAAGTCCCCGACTTCGGGGAAATCGGGAGTATTTACCGTGTAACCGTAGCCGCGGAGCTGCTCTGCGGCGATTTTAAGGCGGCTGTCGCCGCCGAGAACTGTAATTTTTTTCATGTTTTTTCCCTGCCTGAAAACAAAATAAACGCCATAGGCTGTTAATACAGTTTATGGCGTTTAATATTAAATGTTACAATCTCCTGCGTTGGTATATCGGTGTTTTTCACACTCAAGGTGCTTTGTATGCATTTTCCAAAGCTTCATTAAGCCTTTCGCGGAAGCGAAGCAGACTGTCGTTATCGGGGCAGAGGTGATAATCGACCTTGCCGAAAAAGTCGGCAATAAACTTACGGGTCTTCTCGCGCCCGATGAATTTTTCAAGGGTGCAAAGCGCCCTGTAATCGTTAAGACCTTCTGAAAATACCTTCATCCGTGCAGACGGTATCGCTTCTCCGCCGCAGCCCGGGTAAATTATAAACGAGCTGCCGGGCACCTGAAAATATCCGCCGGGGTTTTCTGCGGGGTTGAACAGCCCATGGCTTAAAACATCATAATAATAATTTAAGCCCCAGTGCAGAAAGCCTTTAGCTCCGGTATAATACATTTGTATGCCTATTATCCTGTTGCGGGCGCCCGTGACAGTTATGTTGCGGTTGGGGTAACCGCCGGTCATTATTTCACCGGTATAATAAACCCAAAAGTCTTCACAGCTGTTTATAAAGCGGTCAATATCCGATGAGCAGACCTCAACCACGGGAATGTCGATACATCCGTTTTCAAAAAATTCGTAATTTGAAAGGGCATCTGTGATTTTGCAGTCCCCGATTTCCGGCTTTACGGTTTTAAAGGCGCTTTTATAATAATCTATATCCTTTTTCTGCGGCTCATCCGAAATATGGAAAAAGGTATTGCTTTTTATACCGAGCCGCTTAAGGAACGGCATAAGCGCTTTAAGATATTCCTTCAAAAATCGCTTGTATTCTTCGCTCCTTGAATCGGTTTCCCAGCCGAATATCCGTTTTTTGCCGCTTTCGGTATCCGCAATTATTTTCGGTGACGCCTTTGCACCCCACTGTGTGAATAGATGCGAATGCTCAAAATATTTTATTCCGCATTTAAGCATTATGCGGATGTACCTTTCCATAAGTGAAAAATCGAAGGAATAGCCGCCGTTTTTAAGGGTGACCCCCACCAGCTGCGCGGTTGGGCGCTCCTTGCCCACAGGGGTATCGAGCGGCGGAGTAAACGCCGGCAGCAGCACCGTGTTCATACCGGTTTCCGCTGCTTTTTTTGCAAAGGATTCAATAATGCGGAAGTGCTCGTCTGAAAACATTTCGGTTTTGTATATATCCGCAAGGCAGTCGCAGTGTAACCAGCAGGTGTATAAAGGCGCTTCGGCTGTGATACGCGCGTTTTTGATTTCCAGTGAAAGCTCGCTTCTGCCGATTTCGGCATTTTCCCGCGAGCTGTAAAAAACAACTGCAATCTTGTATTTACCCGGCTTGATATTTTCTCCCGCCTCATTCACGGTAAACCACAGCCCCTGGTATGCTTCTGCTATGGAATTAAGCTGATTGTTTTCATTCTGCTCGCAGTATTTATCGTACCAAAAGCCGTCGTTTTCAATTTCGGAACGCACATTTCTTTCAAGCAGCATATCGGGATAAAGACCCGGCTGCCGCCGCTCAAAATAATCGTCGGCATTTTGCGGCGCGGCTCTTAAAACCGGAACAAAGCCTACCTTATATTCGGATATATTTCGGAGGCCTATATCCGTTTCTATACGCACATATATCTGCACTGCATCGCTTTTTAAATCGGCATTTTTAAATGCGACCTGAAAGGAAAACGGTTCGTTTGAAAGGGCGGTTGCGCTTTCGAGTGTGCTGCCGGATATTTCGTCGGGAAATATTTTTGCAAGGGAGGATACAAGCCTTGTTTCAAGCATTTTTAATCACCTGTTTTACAGCTTTTTTTCGGATACTGCGTTTTTGCCGTATCTTTCTGTCAGCATATTGCGCATTACCTTAACGGCAAACTCGGCGGTCTCAATCAGGAAATTATCACCGAAATGGCGCAGATTAAGCTCCATGTTATATATACCGCCGTAGCCGATCCCATCAAGCGCGTCCATAACGCCGTTCCAGTCAATGCAGCCGGTTTTGGGTATTTTATGCTGATCGGTCAGCGTATCGTTATCGTTAAGGTGAAGCACCGTAACGCTTTTTCCGAGACGGCGTATAACATCTGCCGGAGTCGGATTACCGTAACGCATAGCCTTGTTTGAATGACCCGTATCAACGCATACGGTAAAGTGCTCCTTCAATTCATCACACGCGGCGACCGCATTATATGCCTTTTCAAATTCACCTATATTTCCAAAGAAATCGCAGGCGGAAAAGCGCACCGCGTCGCCGAAGGTTTCAGTTGCAATTTTAATTCCGTTCCTTGCGGCATACGGTATTATTCTGCTGAACATATCAAAGCTTAAGTGGTGCATAAGTGCAGGCTCGGGATCAGGCCCCAAAAAAATCGAGGTTGCATTGTGCACCACGCAAACACCCGCGCCGAGTATCGCCGTTGCAAAGCAGTCATATTCGCTGTTTTTAACAAGGGCGTCATCCTCCGCCTTATTATTCACAAAGCCCTTAATTTTGCCGTGCGTTTGACCTATAATAATTCCAAGCTCATCCGCTCGTTTCTTAACGGCGGTATAGTATTCCGCCGTTGCTTCAAACCCCTTACTGTAAAGAGAGTCCTTGTTTCTGTAATCGTTTATGTCTGTACACAAATCAAGATCCACAGAATCCGCCCCTGCGTTCGCGGCAATTTCAAGTGCCTTTATATCGCCGTATTTCCGCTGCAGGTCGCCGACCGACAGTCCTACCGGTTTAATCAATTTTGCTCCTCCTTCGGTTTGCGCCATTCAAGCGTGTTGAGCCATATCCAATCAACCGGGTTACCGATTGCAAAAAATATCTCGCCGTCGTTTCCGTCCTCGGCCTGCAGGATGATTCTGTTCCAGCAGGGCTTTAGATTCGCCAGTACGGATTGCCCTCTGTGCAGTCCGGGGACATATACCTCGGCATTGTATTCAAGTATTTTTTCGCCGTTAAACCATAATTTCAGCGGTCTTGTGCCCTGGCAGGTTATCGCCGCGGTCATCGGCATTGCGGGGCGAACCTCGATTGCAAGCTCCTTTGCTCCGCGCGAAATCGGCTTTATAAAGCTTTCGGCAGGGGAATAGCGGGCGCTTTCAAGCGATGAAATGTCATCACAGCCGTCCTTTTCGGTCCATGGATACGCAGAGATGATGCCGGCTTCCGCTTCATAACGCATTCCGTTTATATCAAACAGGAAATGCAAAAAATCAAATGCCGATTTATAATCGGTATTGCTCTTGATTTTAAAATGTATTTCATGCTCCGAAAGCGGCGGCAGTTCAAATGAGAATTCATCGCCGCTAAGTTCAAAGCATTCGGGGACGCTCAATTTTAGGTGTGTCATTGCTGAGGTTCTTGAAGGGTTAAGTATCCGCGCCGAAAACTCCTTTTCCTCACCCATTGCAAGGGATGGCACCTCGGGGTATGTAAGTATTATTCCGAGCGGAAGTATGCTTAAAAGACTATCCCGCTGCGAACGGGCGAAGAGCATTTCCGCAAGGGAGGGGTCAGTCCAAGCGGGTATTTCAGCCGATTTTTCCGCAATATGCTGCGGTACGCCTGTAAGCCGCGCACACGAATTATAGAATTCTCCGCATTTGATTGCGGCTGCAGCGGTTTTTTCACACAGACCGGTCATGGTTTCCGAGGTTCTCACCCCGAGTATCTGACGGGACAAAACAAGCCTATCGCCTATAGGGTCAGTCCACCGCTTTTCAATACCGTCGGGATTTAATATGCCGAGTATCGAGCCTACGGACGCAGCGGTGCAGTCAGCGTCATATCCGCAGTTTACGGCGCTGCAAACGGTTTTTCCGAAATCGCCGCCTCCCGCAAGCCAAGCCAAAACAATAAAGCTTACATTTATTGTAACGTCGCTCCAGTTATCGGCACCGTAATTTTCGAGAATTTTTTCACGCACCGTAAATAAATCGCCTGTATCGTGCCACCATTCAACGGTGTCCGTTATTGCAGAGGAAAAGCGAATATCCTTATTGACAAAGGAAAGCCCCGTTTCAATCAGCCTTTCGGTATCATTCTCCGTATAGGCGGCGCTTTCGACGGCGGTCAGAAAAACACTGCCCGAAATCCCGCTGCCGCAATGGTCTGCGGAGGCGTCGATTTTTGCAAAGCTTACCGCAAGCGCGGGATCTCCCGGCGCTAATGCCGCCCAAATTTCGCTTCTTATGGCGCCGCCCATTCCGCTGCCGAACTTGTTTCCGTAAACACCCGAAAGCGGGGCGAAAATCTTGTTTTTGAAATTGTGCAGCGCGACTCCGTATTCATCGGGTCCGAAATTCAAATGCCGCCATGCCGCAGATAAATGGTAACCGTTTATCGGAAAGCCGTTCCGCAGCAATGTCTCAAGCCACACCACCTGCAGATCCAAATCGTCATTTCCGTGCATTTTATCGGGCAGAGTCTTGTAAAATTCAATACTGTTTGTGTTTGTGCATCCTTCAAACGGCATTCCGAGCGTGCCGCCTATTGCTTTTCCTTTATAGCAGGATACAAGCTTTTTCATGTAATCGTCAAATGAAATGTTCAAATTCCTCACCACTTTAAAACGGACAAAAACAGACTCTGTCCGCTGAAGAACGGCAGGCAGGCTTTAAGGCGTTTTTATATGCCTGCCGATATTTATGATTTGTTTTTGCTTCTTTTTTCGTCGTTATATGCGGAAAATCTGCCGGGATCCGTATACGTAGGCTCCGGTATAAATGACCGAAGCGGAGCTTTGGAGCCGTAAAGATTTTTCTTGAAGGAACGGCGGTATTCGTTTGGGGTCATGCCCACAACATTTTTGAAATTAGAGTAGAAACGGCAGGGATTGTTCTGATACCCTACCTTTTCGGCAATAAGCGAAACCGAATCGTCGGAATAGAGCAAAAGATTTTTTGCCTGACGAATCCTTATTTCGTTAAGATAATTATGGAAGGTAACCGAGAAATCCTTTTTGAATTTCCTGCAGAAGTGGCTGACCGAAACACCCATGATGTCCGCCGCTTCTTCAAGCGTTATCGTACTGTAGTCCTCTGTAATTTTGCAGATAAGCCTGTTCCAATTTGAATTTGTTTTGGACAGGGTGGTATTGTTTCTCTGAAAAAGGAGCAGCATCCAGTCGATGCAATGGTTCACAATGCTGTCGGATACTGAATCGTTTAAATGAAGCTCCTGCTCTGCAAGATAGAGCAGGGTCTCCATTTCAATGCGGCACTGTTCGTTCAGTATCGCAACCGGGGTCTCATAGCTCGGAATCGGCAGATTCACGCGGTCTGTGAAGCAAATGTTGACCGTTGAGAACGATCCGACCGATATGAAGCTGTGAGCATCGTTCGGGGTAAGAAGCGCCAAACTGCCCGGAACAAGGTTATAGGATACACCGTTTATACTGTGAACGGCCTCACCCTCATAAATATATATCATTTCGTTGTAGTTGTGCCTGTGCAGCGGCTCACAGTTTGCCCTTTTGTCTCTTATAAGCAGAGTGTCGGCATTTGACGCGTACGAAATGGTACGCATCCGTTCAAAAAGATATGTCAGCATTATAATCACCTCAATGTTTCAAAACAACCGCCGCAATATATTCGCAATTGTTTCTTATATCAATATACCATATCCGAATTTATGACACAAGCGATTTTTGATTGTTTTGAATAATTTTCCTAAAACACACTGTTTATCCGGATAAAAATAAGACGGAGAAACTCCGCCTTATTTTTCAGCCGAGGAGTGTTTATTTAATGCCTGCTGAACAATTCAAAAGCACCTTAACCCGAGCATGTTGGTGTAAACTTTTGAATTGTTCAGGTGCAAGGTTTTTGCGCAATTTTGCGAAAAAACCTTGCACTTTAAAAAGAATCACATTTTGATTCTTTTTAAAATCAGGCGACAATCAATGGATACTGACGGTCAAAACAAAGGTTTTGACCCATAAAATCGAGATTTTAACTCGATTTTATATAATTGCATTTACTAATGCAATTATTCAGTAGACATTATTTAACAGTGATCTTCAGAGCGTTGCCGTTTCCGTAAATGCAGCCGCTCAAGGTGTACTGCGGTATTACCGTGTCGGCGCCCGATGCTGTTTTTGCAAGTATTTCCGAATAATAATCCGCATGCTGGTGACCGTTGAAAACGCCTTTGATTATATCGCCGTTTGCGGCTATAATATCGCATATCGCCTTTGTGGCGGCATCGGCGTTCGGCCCTCCGACCTGACCGGAATAGTAATTTCCGCTTGCACTGCCGTCATCCTTGCGGATCGCGGTAATATTGGTATCCGATGCATTTCCGGTACTGATAGGCTCGTGCATGAACGCAAGAACTGCGTAGCCGTTCGCTCTTGCGAGCGCTATATCGGCTTCGAGCATTGCCTTTTGGCTTGCATAGAATTTGCCCTCGCCGTTGTTGAGCTGGATAAGCATGACTTTGCCGCCTACTACCTTTGAGGTATAATCAATATCATGCTTCCAAACGCTTCTGAGTATCTCCCATCTTCTCTCGGCGGAGAGGCTTTCGGGCATTACACCCTGCATTCTCTGCAGATATTCGTGATTACCCATAGTAACCATGGCATCGGGTATAACATCCCATATTTCCTTATAGAGCAGCTCTATGCCGCCGTAGCTTAAGTAATCGATGGTGTCGCCTGTTAAGACCACTGCGTCGGCGGTTCTTGCAAAGTCAAGCGCCTTGCGCGCTTTAACGACGGAGGAAGCGTTTTTGCCGAAGGTGCGTACATCGTTGGTGGAAAGCACCGTGGGGTTCTTTACCTTGTAATCCGTTGCGTTGAGATAATTGAAATGCATATCGGAAAGCTGAACGATTTCTAGCGGATTGACAAGACCGAGGTCAATTACCACATCGCGAACGGAAATGCCGTTTTCACCGAGCTTATAAATATAATAATTCGGGTTGTTTGCATTGCCGGTGACGGTTATTTTGTCTGCTCCCGCATATTTTCCGTTTTGAATTCCTTTGACCGTTTCGGTTATACCTGTCAAAACGCTGCGGGCGGAAACGGAAAGCTCGCCGCCTTCAAGCTCCGCTCTTGCTTGTGAATACATATTTGCCGAGGCATAATCGGTATAAAGCACCCTTGCGATACCGTTAATATCGGTATATTTTATGTAGCCTCTTACAGTATACTGACGGGTGAGCTTTTCGTCTGTAATATCCGTAATGCAGGCAGTGTAGCTTTTGCTGCCGTTTTCCGAATCGAAAAGCCGTTCTGCCGGAACCTTTGCGGCGGTAAAGCTGCCGTCGCCGTAGGGGTAGGCCTTGTCAAGCTCAAGCTCCGACCAGCTGTTCTCGTTCAAAATATCCGAAGGAAGTACCGCCGCACCGTATTCTGCGGCAGAGGGAAGGGCTTCGCAGAGTCTGTTGCTCAGCTGTACCGTGAAGCGAAGTCCGGTACTCTTCTCTGTTCTTACAGCCGTATCGGTTATTTTGAAATCCGTGCTGTCAGCGTTATTGAAATCAATGAACTGCGCTGTGAGTATGTCTCCCGCGGAAAGGGTCACTCGGCTTTTCGCATTTTCACCGTTCGCTGTCTTCCAGCCGATAAACAGTTTGCCGTCCGGTGCGTCGGGTGAGATTTCGGCTAAATCAAGGGTTATTTCCTCATTTGCGGTAAGAATTCCGTCGGTTATTTCAAACGCCTTCTTTTCGGGCGCGGTGACGGTGAAGTTTACCTCGTTGACCTTTACCCAGCCTTGATATTCAAAGGCAATAAGCTGGTATTCGCCGGGCTCCCAGTTGTACGGATAAAATTTATAGGTTTCCTTTGCCCACGCACCGTAGGTGTCCGCTACGAAGTTGCTGTTGTAGCCCGAGCTTATCGGCTTTTTGTAAATGCGGATAAAATAGCCCTCGTTATATGTCCAGTTTTTTGTGGTGACCGTTATTGTTTCTTCGGTCGTATAAGTGGTTTTATCCATAGTTGCACGCTTATCCTGTTTTATTGTGAATTTTGTATCCGCTATGTGATCCGCTGAATAATCTCCCGAATCAAACGCCACAAAGCGGTATTCTCCGGGCTGCCAGCCTGCGGTACTCACGGTATACGAGGATTTTCCGGGGTCGTTTTTCCCGCTGTATACGGCTTCGGTGTCGGCTGTTATATCCGTAACAGAGGCATTATATATCGCAAAAAAGTCATTCTCTTGCCACTTGTCCGTTGTTACGGTTATCGTGTCGCCCTCGGAGTAGGATGCTTTGTCAAGTGAGGCAGTCTTATCCGAATCGGACACTCTGAACGGGAACTGCGCTACAAAGCTCCAGCCGCTTGCCCATACCGCCGCAACATAATTTCCCGGTTCGGATATCGACACCGTGCGGCTTGTGTCACCGTTTACGGCGGCGTAGTTTGAAACACTGTAGGATTTTATGCTGCCGTCGTCGTTCCCGGGGAATATTCCGAATTCAAGGGACGACTTAATGCCCGAAATATTAAAGGTCGCATTCATTCCGACGCCGACTCTTTTGTTGCCTGAAATCACGGGTGTGGGCTCAACGGTTATTTTCTTTGAGGTTTGGAAATTCCAGCCGGTTGTCCAAACCGCAACATGATATGTTCCCGCGTCGGTCATTTTAAAGGTTTCTCTGTAGGTTCCCGTTTTGCCGGTGCGGTAATTCTTCACACCCCATTTCCCCGGGTTTCCGTCGTTGTCCGGCAGGATTCCCAGCTCCATATCGGAGGTCAGGTTGCCGAAGGTGAATTCAACATACTGACCTACATAAAGCACCGAAAAATTGCCCTTGATCGAGATGGTAGGTGCGGCGTCCTCTGCAGAGCTGCTTATAAGTCCTGTTGAAAACGCCATGCACGCCGCAAGGATAACAGCAAACAGCCTTTTGATCTTCATAGTTCGTTACTCCTTTCCGTTAAATCAGTAATTCCAGTTATCCGAAATATCGTTATCTCTCATAACATAGCTTATTTCATAACCCGGCGATACCGCGCCGAGGGCGCTTTCCGCTCCCACAAAATATTGCTTCAATACGCTCATATCTGCGGCGTCCACCGTGCCGTCGCTGTTGATATCCGCCGAAACAGCCTTGATTTCGGCGGCATTTGCGAAATATTTTTTGTAGCGTACGAGGTCTCTTATATCAACCTCTTTATCGCCGTTCACATCTCCGTTTAAATAAAACTCGCCCTCGATCGGGTTGAGTCCGTTCTCGCAAAGAAGGGCGGTATATTTAATTGCGGCTCCCTTTTGATCTGCGGTGGCGCCGAAGCAGGTTATAAGGTTCAGTCCCTTTGAGAGAGTGAGCGAAAACGCGGTGTCGGGATATGCCGTTACAACCGTGTTTCCCACCTTTACTGCGGCATAGTCCGTTCCCGTAAAGGAAAGCTTGAATGAATAACTGCCTGCTCCCGGAGCATAAACCGCAAAGCTTAAATATGCCGTGCTTCTGCTGTCAACCGCGCCCGATAATTTTTCAAGCTCGGCTGGTATTGCCGCCGTATCCTCTTCTGCGGCGTCCTGCGAGAGCGAAAAAAGATTTTTGTAAACATTTCCGTCGCTTACGGGTACAGAGGCTGTCGGCTCTGCCGCAGAGACGGAAAGTGCCGCCGACAGCGTTAACACTGCCGTTGCGATCAGCGCTGATAGTTTTTTCATAATAATTACTCCTTATCTTAAAATTACAATGGGTTTATTATCAAAGCTTTGCTTTAAATAATCAATTCCTGTGGCGTCCGCCGAAAATACTGCGGCGTCAGCTGCCGATTCGGTCTTGACACTTAAAAGCCCTCCGCCGGATTTTCTTATGTATATATTGCGGAAAAGTGTGGGGAGACTGCCGCCGCTGCTCTTATAGCAGCAGAGCGCCGCAAGGCACGCGCCGTCCGCCGCGGAATCGAGAACATTGTTTCTTATAATGAAATTGCTTATGCGGTTTGAGCCGTCCGCCCTTATGTGAGAGACATATTTCGCGTTTATGCTTCTTTTTCCGATTCCGCCGAAGCCGCCGCCCGCGTTCGACATATAATTATCCTCAACGGTTATGTTTTCGGCGTATCCCGCCGTGCCGAGCCAGTATTCAAAGGAGGCAAGCCCGCATTTATCAAAGACATTGCTCCGTGTGGTAAAGCCGTTTACCTTTGCCGAAAGCCCCTGGAAGGTCACGCCGCTGTCGTAAATATCGGAGAATTTGCATTTTTCAACAAGTATATCCGAGCTGCTGCCCAAAAACTCCACCGCGTTACCGAGACGTGTGCCGTCGGAGCCGCTCATCAGGCTGCCGCCGATATAGCTGAATTCGCAGCCCCTTACCGTAATGCTCGCAGCGCCGTTTGAAGCGCCCACTGCGTGTCTGCCGCCGCAGGTGAAGGTCAAATTTTCAATCGTTATATTGCTTGCGTTATCTATTTTAAACATATCAAAGCCGAAGCCTATCTCAATCGCGTTTAAAAGATTTGTCGGCTCGCCGTACTGGCAGTACATATATAAATTTGTGCCGTCTCTGCAGAAATCCCATTCGCGGGCAAGCGCGTCAATGCTTTCCTTGACACAGCCCGTGTACGAATAATTTTTGGTGGTCGTCACACGCAAAACACCGGGATCTGCCGAGATATTTGAAATGCTTATGTACCAAATGTTATCGGCGTATTTTCTCCACTTTCTTTCGGCGTAATTTTCAAACGAGCCGTTTATAACAGGCTTTTGCCCCTTGCCGTATGCACCGTATGAAACGCCGCTTTTAAGTATAAAGGAAGAGCCGTCGGTATATTTTTTTGAGGTGCGGTATACGCCGCCTCGCTCAAACAAAACCGCGTCTCCCGCATTTAAGGAAAGATTGCTTACCCCATATAGAGTCTTGAGCGGCTTTAATTCGGAAAGACCGTCGTTTGAGTCGCTGCCGCTTTCGGAAACATAATAAATATTACCCGAGACCGAATTCCTTACGATGTCCGGATGATTTGAAACACTGCTCTCAAGAGACGCCCTTTTAAGCGAGAGGGAATTGTCCGCAAGCCTTGCAGTCTCCGCTTTTTCCGAATCGGTAAGACCGCCGTTCAGTGCCGAATCGGCGGTCGCCTCCATTAATGAGGCGCAAGATACTTCGGTATAAACGGTGCGGCTGTTGCCGTTAAGATCGGTATAGGTAACAAAGCCGCGTACCGCAAAGCCCTCCGCATAGTGCTTTTCGGGAATACCGGTAATGCAGGCGGTGAATTTTTCCCTGCCGTCAAAAAAGACGAAGCCGGGGCCGCCGACAGTTCTTACAGCCGCGTTTTCGTTATCGACCGTGAGCGCCTCTCCGATATTCAGAAAATGCTCGGGCATTGCCGCAAAGCCGTATTTCATGCCTGAAAGCGGGGCTGTCGCCGCTTCAAAGCCGTTTCTTTTTTCAAGAATAAACCGTATTCCGAGCTTTTCGCCGCCGCGCCTTTCAAAGCCCGATACCGAAAATACCGCGTTTTCGCCGCTTACCGGGAAATCGGTATATACGGCGTAAAGCCTTTCACCGGCTTTGATTTTTAAATTTGCGGTACGGTTTAAATATCCGCCGTTTTCATCTTTAAAGCCGAGCAATATCTTCCCGCCCGACTGTGCGGGGGCAATATCTGTAAGATTAAAGTCCTTTAAATCGGTGACGGCGGTAAAAACACCTTCGGAAAATGTATATTCCTCCGTGTCTGATGCCGTTACGGTGTAGCTGCCCGCAGGGACCGTTATATTGCCTTTTTCGGATGTATATGTAAGCTTCGGATTTTCATCGTCCGTGAAGATCACGGTGCTGCCGCCGACAACCGTAAATACTCCCGGCTCGGCTCCCGCTTTGATCGGCGTATCCGTCCCGTTTTTGACAATCCATTTTTTAGCTGCCTGTATATTGGTGTTTCCGTATTTGCCGTAAATAAGCGCATCTGTTATCCTGTCCGCCGTGCCGTTGTTGAATATCAGCCGCAGTTCTTCGGTATATACCGCATTATAATATGTAGCACCCTCAAGGGTTGCTATTTCCTTAACGCTGTTTACGGTTATGCTTATACCCTTAAAGCGGTTGGACTGCGTGCCGGTGTTTGTGAAGTTTCCGTTGCTGCCGAGCTTTAATGAGGAAACGGTGAGGTTGGGGTTATCAATGAGAATATCGGCGGTACCGTATATCACATTGTGACCGGGATCGCTGCAGTTTCCCGCAATAACCTTGCCGACCGTCATTTCGCGCTCACCCGCAAGCGTTATTTTTAAATCGCTTTTCCACTCTATATTTCCGCTTTTTTCATCGGCTGTCAGCCCCAAGCGGCTGTTAAAGCCCGCATATATGTTTGAATTCCCCTTTTGATCCTTTGAAAGCAGGGTGAAGGGGTAACCGCCGGTATAAATATTAAGCGCACTCTGAGTGCGGGAATTTCCGTAATCCGCATCGAGCGTCAAAGGACCCGCCAGATACATATCCGAGGTCGACCATACCGTAAGCCCGGAAGGCGCCGTCAGGGTAATCATTTCGGTATACGGCGTGCAGCCCGACATATCAAAGGAAATTCCGTTCCAGCCGCATTTTACAATATTTATTACTCTGTTATAGCCGACAAGCTCCAGCCGATTTACCGTATTTACCGCCGCTTTCAGAGTTTTAAGCGGTTTATCGGCTGTGATACCGCTGTTGGAATCATCGCCGTCGCTCGAAAGGTAAACGGCGCAAACATCTGCGGCGGCGCCGGTTTCAAACGCACCCGTTAATAAAATTCCCGAAAGCGCAAAGCACAAAATCAAAGCTGTTATTTTTTTATACATCGCATCCGCTCCGAAACACTTTTTTCTTCATTATAATTATACTGTTTCGGGCGTTATTTTTTCAATATCGCAAAATATTAAAAAACTATAGAAAATAATCATCAAAACCGTATTTTTTATAAATCATTCCGAAAAAATAAAAAATCTCCCGCCTTGAAACAGGAGAGAAATAAAGATATAAGTAAAAAGAAGCTTTTTTGTTCCGGGTCATGTTTCATCTTCGTGCCGTATCGGCACAGCGGCAAGCCGAGAATAAGCATCGTACCGCGCTATATGGCGGAGGCATTGCCCGAAAGCTATTCGGGACTATGACCCACGGTGTGTCGGCAGAGACTATAACGATTTCATGATTATTCTCGCTTGCCTAAGGTGTAAGCGGCAGCTTTACTCCTGCCAAAGCCAAAAATTTCTTGTCTGATTGGATAGCATGGGTCAGAAATTTGCCGTCCTTAAACAGGGCGTAGGTCGTAACCGGTGAGGGTATGCTTTGCGCGGTTTCCCGGTCGGTAATGTGAATTGCCTTAAACGGGATGTTATGCTCCCGCGCGGCATCCTGTACCCTCGGTACCCAGTAATATGTAAAGGGACATTGGTCTGTATAGTAAAGCACAAATCCGCTTTCGCAAAGCTGCGGGTGCTTCGCGCATTCCTTGAATTTCGGAGGCTGTGCATCGGATTCAAGGGGCAGGTACATGAGATTGATTCCGCAGTCCGATATGTCCGCAGCCGAAAAACCCCGATAGGCAAGAAATTTCGGGTCAGCCAAAAATTCCCGTTTTCGTCCCTCGGCGGAGAGAATGCAAAGCCCTTTCGAGCCCTGCGCTTCGGCGTCCTTAATACACTCCGAAAGCAGCTCCTTTGAATAGCCGTGTCCTTTCATAGAACCCGCGACCCATAAGCAGTTAATATAGAGATAGCCGTCCGCTTTGATCGGCACCCAGGCGTTTTCGGCGGGAATATATTCGATAAAGCATTTTCCGCGCTCCTCGCTGCGGTAAAAAACAAGCCCCTCGTCAAAGCGATGCTTCAGCCAGTCCTTTTTCGCAAGGCTTTGCTTACCGGACATGGCACAGCAGATATGCTCCTTGTCGATGTTTTCTTTTGTGATTCTTATGTAGTTCATAAATCATCCCTCTTTAGGCAAACGAAAATAATCCGAACCCGTTTTTTGAGCGCGGATTTCCCGCATTGCCGCATTTTGCCGACCTTTGACGCTTTCCTCTTCATGTAGCCGACCGCGATCCGATTTTCGCCTGCGACCTCAAGAACGGAGCTGTTCGCGGAAATTTTTATATGACGGTACAGACTTGCGCACGGAACATCGGGCAATGCTCTTCTTAATCTCATCAACAGAGCCTGTTCCGTGAATCAAAAAATACCGAAATATCCTCTGTTTGATCGGATACATTATAATTTCAGCGGTATCCGTGTTATTATCATTTTTCGCATTATTCCATAATTATATTACATTCTTATTTTCGCCAATGTCAAGCATATTTTATAATATGCAAAAGAAAAAGCCGGGCAAACGATGGATTCGTTCACTCGGCCTGCCGCTATATTCGGTAAAATCGTCGTCTGCCGAATTCGGGTTATTTAATTGAGCCCGAAGCTTACCGAAAGCGCTTTGTCGACAAGCCCCATAGAGCCGTTATCGAGACAGCCCATCTTTTCCTTAAGCCGCTGCTTGTCTATGGTTCTGACCTGCTCAAGCAAAACTATCGAATCCTTTGCCAGCCCGCAGCCGTCGGCATTTACGGAAATATGCGTAGGCAGGTTCGTTTTGTCACGCTGGCTGGTTATTGCGGCGGCTATAACCGTAGGACTGTATTTGTTTCCCACGTCGTTCTGAATTATAAGTACAGGCCGCACGCCGCCCTGTTCAGAGCCTACAACGGGACTCAGATCCGCATAGTATATTTCTCCCCGCTTTATATTCATTTCTGTTTCACACTCCGCTTAAATACTGGTGGGTCGAGCATGGGAAGCACTCGGCATCCGACCGCTCAATCTGTTTATATTTTTACCTGTATTTACAGAATTTAATCAAACAAAATTTATTTGTCCGATAATATTTTATGTTTTCCTCCGCAAAGTGTTACGGCGAAAAGCGGACAGCCGAAACGCGGTGTTACAGCTTTTTCAAGGCGATAATTTCGGCGCTGTAGGGTATGGATTTGAAAAAACAATTAAAAAAATCCACCTTTGAATAAATTTTTATACATTTCCGATAGAAAAATCTATTTAAAAAGCGAGACTTCCGAAATATAATAATACTCGACGACAGGAAGTCGAATAAAGAAACGGAGGCAACTCAAAATGAAAAAAATATTAGCAGTAATTCTTACTTTGGCGTTTGCTTTAGGTCTTACCGCTTGCGGCTCGGGCGACGGCGGTTCATCCGACGGCGAGGTTTCGGTTTTCTACTACACCTACAGCGACACCTACATTTCAAGCGTTCGTTCGGCAATGGATAAGTTCTTGAAGGACGCTGGGCTGAAATTCCAGAATTATGACGCAAACGGCAACCAGACCACCCAAACCGAGCAGGTAACCACCGCTCTTGCGAAAGGCTCAAAGCTCCTTGTAGTTAATGTTGTTGACACCGGCTCAAACGACGCGGCGCAGAACATTATCGACCAGGCAAAAGCGAAAAATGTTCCGGTAATCTTCTTCAACCGTTCTGTTGAGGAATCGGTTGTAACCAGCTATGACAAGTGCGTATTCGTAGGAACCGATTACGAAATGGCAGGTCATATGCAGGGCGAAATGATAGGCAAGTATCTTGTTGATAATTACAATAAGCTTGACCTTAACGGCGACGGAAAGATAAGCTATGTAATGTTCAAGGGTCAGGAAGGCAACATGGAGGCTATCGCCCGCACACAGTACGGCGTTGAGGACGCTAACAAGGTGCTCAAAGCTGCAGGCAAGCCCGAGCTTGAATTCTATGACGCTTCAAATAAGAACAAATACCTTGTAGACCAGAACGGTCAGTGGTCGTCTGCTGCCGCTACCGATTATATGGGTACAATTTTAGCGCAGTACAGTGAGAGCAACAGGAATATGGTTGAGCTTGTAATCGCAAACAACGACGATATGGCGCTCGGAGCAATTTCCTCCTTGCAGACCGCAGGCTACAATAAAGAGGGCGCAAAGGCTATTCCGGTATTCGGTGTTGACGCGACCGACGCCGCTAAATCCGCTATTAAGAGCGGCGCTATGGTAGGTACAATCAAGCAGGACGCCGACGGTATGGCAAAGGCTATTATTTCCATTACCCAGAACTTCTTCGGCGATAAGGAAGCCCTTGACGGACTTGACAGCGAAAATCTCGTAGGCAAGTGGAGAGTTAATATCCCCTACGCTACCTACACCGGCGAATAATATATAACTTTCACAGCAGCCGGTTATTCCGGCTGCTGTGAGCCAAAGAAAAACGGGGGAGAAAGGCTTATGAACGAGCAGAGAAGCATTACAAACAATACCGCGGTAAGCGAAAAGCCTGTTCTGCTTAGAATGGAAAACATTGAAAAGGCTTTTCCGGGCGTCAAGGCGCTCGATAAGGTTAATCTTACCGTAAAGGCAGGCACCGTGCATGCGCTTATGGGCGAAAACGGCGCCGGCAAATCGACACTTATGAAATGTCTTTTCGGGGTTTACAATAAGGACTCCGGAAGCATATATTTGGACGGCAAGGAAATAAACTTCAAAAACTCCAAGGAAGCGCTTGAAAACGGGGTTGCAATGGTGCACCAGGAGCTGAATCAGGCGCTCAAGCGCAACGTTATGGATAATATGTGGCTGGGGCGTTTCCCCACGGTTGCAAAGGGCGTGCCCATAACCAGCGAAAAGAAAATGTACGCCGCCACAAAAGAAATTTTTGAAAAATTAGAGGTCAACGTTGACCCCAAAACAGTTATGAGCACAATGCCGGTATCGCAGCGCCAAATGGTGGAAATTGCGAAAGCGGTATCCTATAACGCAAAGGTGATAGTATTTGACGAGCCTACCTCATCGCTGACAGAGGAGGAGGTTGAACACCTTTTTAAAATTATAAATATGCTTCGCAGTCAAGGCTGCGGGATAATATATATTTCTCATAAAATGGCGGAAATTTTAAAAATTTCCGATGAGGTTACAATAATGCGCGACGGCAAATGGATAGCCACGCGTGAGGCAAAGGATTTAACCACCGATGAGATAATAAAGCTTATGGTGGGCAGAGAATTAACAAATATTTACCCGCCGAAAACCAACGAGATAGGCGATGTTTTGTTTGAGGCGGATAATTTAAGCTCTGAATACGCAAGGCTGAACGACGTAAGCTTTAAAGCGCGAAAAGGTGAAATAATAGGCGTTGCGGGGCTTGACGGCTCGGGCAGAACCGAGCTGCTTGAAAATATTTTCGGCGTGGCAACAAGGCGCAGCGGCACCTTAAAGCTTAACGGCAGGGAAATTAAAAACCGCAACCCGCGCGACTCAATTAAAAACGGGTTTGCCCTGCTTACCGAAGAGCGCCGCGCAACGGGAATTTTCGGAATACTCAATATTCGCGAAAACGCGACCATTTCAAGCCTTAATAAATGCAAAAAAGGTCCGTTTTTAAGCAAGGCGAAACTTAAAGCAAACACCGATTGGTGCATAAACTCAATGCACGTTAAAACACCCACGCAGGAGACCAAGATACGCTCGTTATCGGGCGGCAATCAGCAAAAGGTGATACTCGGGCGCTGGCTTTTAACAGAGCCTACGGTGCTGCTGCTTGATGAGCCTACAAGAGGAATCGACGTAGGCGCGAAGTACGAAATTTATCAGCTTATAATCGACCTTGCCGCAAAGGGCAAAACGGTTATAATGGTGTCGTCCGAAATGCCGGAACTGCTCGGCGTGTGCGACAGAATACTGGTAATGTCGGGCGGAAAATTAGCGGGCGAGGTAAACGCCGATACCGCCACTCAAGAGGATATAATGACTCTTGCGGCTAAATTTGCATAGGGGGAATTGAAATGTCAACAGCTGCTATTAAAAGAAAAAACCGTTTTTCCGCGTGGATTGACGATTTCAAAGCTAAATCGGGCGCGGACAAGCGCAGAGCAATTACGGATCTGCTTTTCAACAACGCAATGTATATAATTATTGCCATAGCGGTAATATACATAGCAATAAGAGTGCCGGCTTTCTTAAAGCTGCCCTCAATAATCAATATAATTTCACTCACGGCTGCAAAGCTGCCAATAGCCCTCGGTATAGGTGGGGCGATAGTGCTTACCGGTACAGATATTTCGGCGGGCCGCTGCGTGGGTCTTACCGCATGTATTGCGGCGTCGCTTTTACAAATGACGGGCTATGCCAATAAGATATTCCCGAATTTAAAGGTTATGCCCCTGTGGGTGGTGCTGCTTGCGGTTATCGCCGTGGGCGCTGCCATAGGTCTTGTAAACGGCTTTTTTGTGGCTAAATTCAAGCTGCACCCGTTTATAGTAACCCTTTCTACCCAGCTTATTGTTTTCGGTTTGGTGCTTATGTATTTAATGCTCGGCGGAAACAACGGTCAGACCCTTTCGGGACTTGATACCTCCTACACCGACTTTGTTCGCGGCACACTCTTTAAAATAGGCAATGTTGCCGTTCCGAAATATGTGCTTTATTCGGTAATTTTAACCGCCCTTATGTGGGTTATCTGGAACAAGACAAAGTTCGGTAAAAATATGTTCGCCGTAGGCTCAAACGAAGAAGCGGCAAACGTATCGGGCGTAAATGTGTTCTGGACTATAGTTTTGGTATTCGTGCTTGCGGGCGCTATGTACGGTATAACAGGATTTATAGAGGGCGCGCGTATCGCATCCTGCTCTGCAAACACAGGTCTTAACTACGAATCGGACGCTATCGCGGCGTGCGTTATCGGCGGCGTTTCGTTTGTAGGCGGCACGGGTAAAATAAGCGGTATAGTAATTGGCGTATTCCTTTTACAGATAATCTTCGTAGGTCTTAACTTCCTCTCGGTAGACGCAAATATGCTCTATGTTATAAAGGGTCTTATAATCCTGGTTGCCTGCGCTATCGATATGCGTAAATATCTGGCACGCAAATAATTATAAAAAGAGGTGAACGGTATGGAAAACAAAGCTGAAGGCACCAAAAAAGGCGGACTTTATGCCAAAGTAAATATGTCGGTGAGATCCGCAAATATTATGGTGGGAACGCTCGCGGCGCTGCTTGTAATAGTTTCGGTGTTTATTGTAAAGCATAACGGCTTTACCGTTAAGTTTGATACCGACGGCGGCTCGTATATAGCTCCCGTTAAGGTGATGTATTCCGAAACCGTATCGCCCGCAGACCCCGTTAAAGAGGGCTATGAATTCACCGGCTGGTATACCGACCGAGACTGCACAAACGAATGGAGTGCAGAGGAAGAGGTTACGGGCAGCATGACGCTTTATGCCGGCTGGAATGAAAAATAAATATGCCTCCCCCCAAGCGAGCGGGGGGGACCGATAAAAAGGTCTCTCCCGCGTTTTTAAATTTAACTTACTTGATTTTTGCCTCCGTTTATATTATACTAAATATATAATGTAAGCGGGGGTATTTTAATGAAATATACCGTTCTTGTGGTAGAGGATGAAAGAGACCAGCGCCGTGCGCTGATTGAAAGAGTCGATTGGGAGTCTGCCGGCTTTGAGGTGGCGGGAGAAGCGGAAAACGGCTTTGAAGCGCTTGAGCTTACCGAAACGCTCGAACCCGACCTTATTATTACCGATATACGGATGCCCATGATGACCGGACTTGAACTCGCACGCCGTGTGCGTCAGCTGCGACCTATGGTGCAGATAGTGATATTGAGCGGGTATGACAGCTTTGAATATGCCCGCACCGCCATAGAATACAACATAATAAGCTATTTATTAAAGCCTATTTCCCCCGCGGAGCTGACTGACGAGCTTAAGGAGATCCACCGCAAAATGGATGAAAAGCTCGGCAGCGTTCTGACTGTGCCGGATACCGACCTTAAATTGCAGCTGCACCGCCTTTCGGTGAATGAATTTCTGCTTCCCTTAATGCTCGGAAGCAATGAGGAAAAGCCCGATGAAGCCGCGCTTTTCAGCCGTGCGGCGGAGCTCGGAATAATCGGCGAAGGCGAAGAAAACGTATTTTGCGTGCTGGTTTCCAAATTCAGCGATGAGGAACGCCGAAAATGCACAAATGAAAAGCATGCCTCTTTTATCGACACGGTGCTGTCGCGCTATATGCGCTCGGTAAGCTTTACGGTTTACGGCAGAGTGGTGACCCTTGCCGTAACAGACGGCAGCGAGGATATTCCCTCGGTTATGGACATGCCGCTTAAGGAAATAGTGCAGACGGCGAAAAGACTTTTATCTCAAAGGTGCACTGTGGGCGTAAGCCGCGGCTTTTCCGAGTTATCTGCCTGCTCCTCGGCTTATTTTCAGGCGATAACCGCCAGACGCTACACCTCAGACGGCGCGGGCGAGATCCGCTTTATAAACGACCAGGAGCGCGACGGCGAATTAGAGCTTGATAAAGTTGAAAAATCCGCCGTTAAATTGGAGCAGCTTTTAAAGGTGGGAAGGGAAAACGAGCTCGAGGGCTTTATTAACAGCCTGTATGAAAGCAACACGCCCGAAAACGCCGACCTTTTGGTTATGCAGATAATCTCCACGGTTTACAGAATAACAAGCGCGGTTTCCGAGAAGGCGGAGCTTTTGGCGCTCTTTTCCTCAAATCCTATTTTTGCGCGGCTTACCTCATACAGCAGCGAAAGCGTTATGAAAAACGATCTGATCGATTTCTGCGAAAAGGCAAAGACAATCATAGCCCGCTCGCAGCGAAGAGACAGCGAGGTGCTGTGCGATAAGGTGGTGCAGATCATAGACAACCGCTATTCGGACGAGACCCTGTCCTTAACGGGCGTGAGCAGCGAGCTGGGTGTCAGTCCCAATTATTTGAGCGCTCTTATTAAGAAGACGAAAAAGGAAAACTTTGTGAATCTTCTCACCGAACGCAGAATGAGAGCGGCTTACGATATGCTTGTATGCACCGGGATGAAGGTGCTTGAAATATCCGAAAAATGCGGATACAGCGATCAGCATTATTTCAGCTATTGCTTTAAAAAATTCTACGGCGACACACCGAATAAGGTGCGTGTGGCGCATAGGGGTGAATAAATGAAGAAACGCTTGAGCCTTTGGATGCTTACGGTACTGTCTGTTGCTTTATCCTCTGCGCTGGTGGCGGCTGTCTGCACCGTGATTTTCGCCACGGTTTACAAGCGCGAGCTTATGCGCGACGCACGGCTTTCCACCGAGCAGTCGGTCGGGCAGGCAGCGGCGGCGGTCAATAATTATCTTGAGCTTATGAAGAAAAAGCTCACGATCGTAAGCGATACGGTAAACGGCTGCAGGACTGCCGATGATATGGAGGAAAGAATTTCCGCCATAACCAAAATCGAAAGTGATATTTACGCGGTCACGGTTTATGACGAAAACGGAAAAATAATAAATTGTGTAGGCAGCGGCGGAAAGCTTAAAAATGAAATTTATAAGGATCTGTCCTTTGATAAGACGCTTTTTGACGCTTCAGGTGATTTTTCGCTTTCCTCCCCGCATGTTCAGACCCTTTTTGAGGGGGAGTACCCTTGGGTTGTGACCCTTGCCCGAAAAACGGAAAATTCAGCCCTGGGCGGCGCTTATATCGCTATGGATATAAGCTTTACCGAAATAGCGCAGTATATAGATAATATAAGCATAGGCCGCCACGGCTACTGCTTTGTTACCGACAGCCGCGGCGATATTGTTTACCATCCGCAGCAGCAGCTCCTTTTTTCGGGAATCAAAGCGGAGGACTCCTCGCTTATTGCCTCCCTGTCCGACGGCGTTCATAAAAAGGGAACCACCCTTTATATGCTGAGCTCCACGTCCGACGGCAGGTGGCGCGTTGCCGGTATCAGCTTTACCGATTCTCTGATGTACGAGCGCCGCGGACAAATAGCGGTAAGTATTGTGCTTTCCGCACTTTGCTGTGTGACAATAGCCGGAATGGCTCTTCTTATTTATTTAAAAAGTGTTAACAAGCCCGTGCGCCGCCTTATGTGCGCAATGCACGATTTTGAAAAGGATGCGGCAAATTTCAGCTACACCGGCGGCAGCATCGCCGTGAGCGAAATAGCGGAGCTTTCGGATTCCTTCGGGCATATGTCACGAAAGATAAAGGAGCTTATGGAGCAGATAAAAAGGGACGAAACCGCCCTGCGCCGCACAGAGCTGCGCGCCTTGCAGGCGCAGATAAATCCGCATTTTCTTTATAATACGCTCGATTCCATACAGTGGATGTGCGAACAGGGCAAAACCGAGGGAGCGGCTGAAATGGTGCGTGCCTTGGCGCGGCTTTTCAGAATAAGCATAAGCAGGGGTAAGGAGCTTATTCCCATAAAGGACGAGCTTCGCCATGCCGAAAGCTATCTTATAATTCAAAGCTTCCGTTACAGCGGCAGATTTACCTACAGCTTTAACGTGGATAAATCGCTTGAAGACTGCCTTTGCAACAAAATTACGATTCAGCCGCTTATAGAGAACTCGCTATATCACGGCATTGCCGATATGGACGACGGTGAGATCAAAATAACCGTGAAACGCGCCGAGGACGATCCCGAGGATATTTTAATAACCGTTGCGGATAACGGCGTCGGCATGACGGACGAGCAGTGCGCCGCGATACTTGCAAAGGAACGTTCGGATTCGGTTGGAATAGGCGTTAAAAATGTTAACGACAGACTTAAAATTTATTTCGGGGATAAATACGGTATTTCAATAAAGAGCGAGCTTGATGAGGGAACAGAGGTTACCGTCAGAATACCGGGAAATGCGGAGGAAAGGCAAAATGAGATTTAAAAAAATTATCGCCGCTCTGCTTTCGTCTGCGCTGCTGCTGTCTCTTTGCGCCTGCGGGGAGACAGATGAAACCAAGATTGCCGTCATCGTGAAATCGGTGGATTCCGATTTTTGGCAGAACTTCAAAAGCGGCGTTGAATCTGCTGCTACCGAGTACAATGTGAGCGTAACCTTTGAAGGCCCCGAAAACGAGGAAAATTACGCTGAGCAAAACAAAA
Organism: uncultured Oscillospiraceae bacterium; assembly: GCA_900549055.1. GTDB lineage: Bacteria > Bacillota > Clostridia > Oscillospirales > Acutalibacteraceae > UBA737. Next base: position 1,966 of record URNB01000001.1, on the reverse strand, counting down.
TGATATCCCGTGCGGCAGAGAACGGAGCGGATGTTATAGTGCTTTCCGCAATTGACAGAACGCGCTGCGCGCCGACTGTAAATGCCGCTGTAAGAAGCGGAGTCAGGGTAATAGCGGCCGACTCTGCGCTGGACTCACCGCTTATAAGCCTTTTTATCGGTACGGACAATCCGGAATCGGGCATATCTGCCGCAAAGGCGCTTGAAGCGCAGTTTTCCGCGGGAGAGAAAATAAAGCTCGGAATAGTCGGGTGCAGCGAAAAAACGGAAAATATTTTAAAAAGGGAAGAGGGGCTGCGCGAATACTTCGCGGGACTCGATAATGCGGAAGTAGTAGCCGCAGCCGTGGCTGACAGCAATATAGAAAGCGCCGAAAGCAAGGCGGCGGAGCTGCTTCAAAAGCATCCCGAAATAAATGCGCTTATAGGACTTAACGAATGGACTACCTTGGGCGTGGGAGCGGCAATAAAGAAAGCAAATGCCGCGGGGAAGATAAAAACCGTCGGGTTTGATACCAATACGGTCTCTGTCGGAATGCTCGAAACCGGCGAAATGGGCGCGCTTATAGTGCAGAATCCGTTTGCAATGGGATATTTGAGCGTAAAGACGGCAGCGGAGCTTAAGAACGGCGAACAGCCGGGCGGAGAGGCGATATATACTGCCGTTACAACCGTAAGTAAGGAAAATATGTACGACCCCAATATTCAAAAAATACTTTTCAGCTTTAAGAAAGGATGATTTTAATGTATGAGCCGAATTCGAAAAGATATTTGACCATGACCTATAACCGCTGCGGAAAAAGCGGATTAAAGCTTCCTGCAGTGTCATTAGGGCTCTGGCATAATTTCGGCGACACCGCCGATTATGAAAATATGAAGGCGCTTGTCTTCACGGCGTTTGATAACGGTATTACCCACTTTGATCTTGCAAACAACTACGGTCCCGCGCCCGGCAGCGCCGAAAGAAATTTCGGCAAAATCCTCAAAGAGGAATTATCGTCCTGCCGAGATGAGCTGATTATAAGCACCAAGGCGGGCTACGATATGTGGGAGGGACCTTACGGAAACTGGGGCAGCCGCAAATACCTGCTTGCAAGTCTCGATCAAAGCCTTAAAAGGCTGGGACTTGACTATGTGGATATTTTCTACCATCACCGCCCAGATCCCGATACTCCGCTTGAAGAAACCATGGGAGCATTGGCACATGCAGTAAGCTCGGGCAAGGCGCTGTATGCGGGCCTTTCAAACTACAGCGGCGAGCAGCTTGAAGAGGCGGAGAAAATTTTAACCGAGCTTAAATGCCCGTTTATAATTAACCAGAACCGCTACTCAATATTTGACCGCACCATTGAGCAGAACGGGCTTAAAAGCACCGCCGCGCGGCTTGAAAAGGGCATAATTGCTTTCAGCCCGCTGGCGCAGGGAATGTTAACAAACAGGTATTTAAACGGTATTCCGGCGGACAGCCGCATTATGACTGACGGCAGATTTTTAAAGCAATCCGCCGTGACGCCCGAGCGCTTGAAGCAGATACGGAGCTTAAACGAAATTGCAAACGAGCGCGGTCAAACCCTCGCCGAAATGGCGCTTGCGTGGGTGCTGAAGGACGGCGTTGTGACATCCGTGCTGATAGGCGCTTCAAAGCCCTCACAGATACTCGATAATATCAAGGCGATAAACAACACCGCCTTTTCTGCCGAGGAGCTTAAAAGGATTGACGAAATATCCTGCTGACTGTGCTGCCGCACGGTAAAACGGACATCGGCTGCGCTGAATGGCTGATTTTGAACAAATAATAACGGCGGCTTATTCTTTTTGGGAATAAGCCGCTCGGACTGCAGACACCGAAAGTCATTAAAAAAGCTTTCGGTGTTTTTGACATTTTGTAGATTTCCGATTTGTTCGGTTTTTATTTTAATGCCTGCTGAACAATTCAAAAGTACCTTAACCCGAGCATGTTGGTGTAAA